>JBFLWQ010000017.1 GCA_040757775.1 Thermodesulfobacteriota bacterium | reverse complement strand
GTAGGTCCGCCGCTCGTCTTCTATCCCAGGGGAGATATTCCGACTCCAAATTTACCATTTCTCCGAGGACAGAAAAGTGGACAATTCATTTGTTACAAAAGCGGACAATTCTATTTGTTGACAACAGCAAAAAACAGTGCCGAATCAGAAACTGAAAGCCTCCAGAGAATGGGCTAATTTGTTGTCTACCTCAGCTTCAATAATCACTTCCTCCCCTGTGTACTCTTCTCTGGTTATCCTGCCACTCCTATGTATCTTGGATATTAGATCCCCTGCATCAACGGGAAATTTAAACCTTACTTTCTTTAATCTGTTTGGTATCAATCCTCCAATCTTGTATAACAGATTGTTGATACCCTGCCCTGTTAATGCAGATACAGCAACACAGTTATCAAGCACCCTTTGCCAGTATCTAACAGTGTTATTGATGCTATCGAGTTTGTCAATCTTGTTCAAGGTATGAATAATGGGTTTTTGAGATGCCCCTATTTCACTCAAAACGCTATTGACTGAGCTTATGTGATCATCAACTCGAGGATGGCTGATATCGATTACATGGAGAAGAATATCTGATTCATTGATCTCTTCGAGTGTAGCCTTGAATGCAGCAATAAGCTGATGCGGGAGTTTATTAATAAAACCCACTGTGTCAGATATCAAGATTTCTCTGTTGTCTGGTAGTCTTATCTTTCTGATGGTGGGATCCAGGGTTACGAATAATTTGTTTCCTGCCAGGACCCCGGCATTGGAGAGATGATTCAAAAGGGTTGATTTTCCTGCATTGGTATATCCAATAAAGGAAACGGTAGAGCAAGAAATATAGTTTCTCCTTTTTCGATGTAATGTTCTGACCTTTCTTACCTTTTCAATGTCCTTTTTAGCCCTTACAATTCTATCTCTGATTGTTCTCCGATCAACCTCTAATTTGGTTTCTCCTGGACCCCTTGTTCCTATTCCACCACCTAGCCGGGAAAGGACCCCTCCCCAACCAACGAGACGTGGTAGCAAATAGTTAAGCTGTGCCAGCTCAACCTGTAGTTTCCCTTCTTTTGACTTTGCTCTTTGGGCAAATATGTCTAATATTAAGCCTGTCCTGTCTATGACCTTAACACCAAATTCTTCTTCTAAGTTTCGTTGTTGTGCAGGCGTTAAATCTTCATCGAAGACAACAAGATCAGCATCCCTTTGAGATATAAGATTTTTTATCTCTTCTACCTTGCCCTTGCCGATAAGATAGGCAGGATTTATTTGTTTAACCTCCTGTATAATCCTGTCTATTGTCACTCCACCAGCAGTTTCAGTAAGTTTAACCAGTTCAGCCAGAGAATCATCATGCCTTTTTTTATCCTCTACCTGTAATTTAATGCCAACTAAGATGGCTTTTTCTTTGAGTTTATTCGTCTTATTCTACCTTTTTATAGAGTATTTTCAGTATTAGTATTCCCTTTTAATCTTAAACTTTTTGGATTTTCTCTACAGTAAAGAGTTGGATAGTTCAAATTTTTTATTTTTCAATATGAACTAATTGCATTATAATATACTGGACGGTTGATATGGTCAAGTCTAAACAGCTATCTTTGGAAAAATCCTTTGATGGGTAGCCCAACATAACACTTTGCCAAAATTTTCGTCAACGGAGAAGTCATGATGAAAGGTAAAGGCAAGAGAGAACCTACAATAGCCATACTTACAGGCGGTGGAGATGTACCCGGTCTGAATCCATGTATTAAGACTGTGGTTTATAGGTCACATATCGAAGGAATTAGGGTAATAGGGATCAGAAGAGGTTGGGCTGGCATCTTAGAGTATAATCCTGATGATCCTGATACAAGCCACAAGTGTTTCCATGTTTTGAAACCACCAGAGGTCAGGACCATCGACCGCTCGGGAGGGACATATTTACACACATCCCGAACTAATCCCAGTGCTGTCAGAGAAAAGGATATCCCCGTCTTTTTGAAGAAAGAATTCAAAAAAGGAACAAGGGATTTTACATCCCATGTCTTAAAAAATCTGGAGCATCTAAAAATCGATGCTATCATTCCCATAGGAGGCGATGATACCCTCAGTTTTGCAGAAAGGCTACACCGGGAAGGATTCCCTGTAATTGCCATCCCCAAAACAATGGACAATGATGTCTTTGGGACAGACTACTGTATAGGGTTCTCAACGGCAGTCACCAGAAGCGTGACCTTTATACATGCTCTCAGAACCTCTACCGGCTCTCATGAAAGGATTGCCGTCATTGAGCTGTTCGGAAGATACTCTGGTGAAACATCCCTGATATCGGCGTATCTGGCAGGTGTGGAGCGTGCCATTATATCTGAGGTTCCATTTGACCCTAAAAGACTGGCAAAGCTGATCATGAAAGATAAAAGGGCTAACCCCAAAAATTATGCCATGATCACGATTTCCGAAGGGTCAAAGATGGTGGGGGGCAACATGATTGTTTCAGGAGAGTCAGATGCCTATGGCCACAAGAGATTGGGAGGAATAGGGGAAGAAACCGGAGCTGTACTAAAGGAACTTACCGGAGAGGACGTGCTCAATCAAAGGCTCTCCTATTTAATGAGAAGCGGTGTTCCTGATTCTCTGGATTTGATGGTGGCAGTTAATTTTGCCAATATGACTATCGATCTTTTTCTAAAAGGTGTCTTTGGACGCCTTGTTGCACTCAACAGTGGGATATACACAGATATTCCCCTAAGTACCATAACTAAGGGTCAAAAAAGGGTTGATATCAGAGAATTCTATGACGTGGAGGAGTACAAACCCAAGATCCGCCATGTTGGCGGTAAGCCGATGTTTTTGTATTAAGGAAGATATTGAGATGTTGCACATCTGTGTATGCCTCTGGGAAACGATAGAAGTTATTGCAAATAAAAAAGGAGTTTTAAAGTTATGAATACATTAGAAGAGATGCGATGTTTCATGGAACCAGAGTCTATTGCTTTAATCGGTGTGTCTAGAAATACTGACAGTAATTCTTTTAATGTATTAAAGAACCTGATTGATTATGGTTTCCAAGGAAAGATTTATCCGATAAACCCTAAAGCAGATGAGATTCTGGGGTTTAAAGCGTATACAGATATAAGGAACATACCGGAAAATATAGATATGGCAGTAATAATTACACCTCGCGATACTGTTCCCGATCGGGTCAAAGAGTGTGCGGAAAAAGGAGTGCCTGCCTTAATAATTATTGCTCAGGGATTTGCTGACTCCGATAATGAGGGGAAGATGCTACAGGAAAGGGTGATAGAAATCGCCAGGAAAGGAAAAACAAGGATTATGGGTCCCAACACATTTGGGGTGATAAATGCCTATAGGGATTTGAGTACAGCCCTTCCACGTTTTGAGCTGGCAAAGACTCCTGTTGGGGTTATATCTCAAAGCGGTATCTTCTTCGTTGGCCTTTCTAATATAATATTTGGAAAAGCCATCGATATAGGCGATTGCTGTGATGTCGATTTTGCTGATAGCCTTTCTTATTTTGAGCATGATAACGATATTAAAGTCGTTCTGCTCCATATTGAAGGTATCTCTGAGGGACAAAGATTCTTTGAGATGGCAAAGAGGGTATCGAAGAAGAAGCCCTTGATTGGTCTTAAATCGGGCAAAAGTGAGATTGGCAGAGTTGCTGCCCAGTCCCACACAGGTTCTGTTGCAGGAAAGGATGAGGTATATGATGCTGTGTTTAAAGAAACCGGGGTGATCAGAGTTAACGATGAGGAAGAAGCGGAAGATTTGATCAAATCATTTTTAACCTTTCCCCCTATGAAAGGAAAGAAGATTGGTATTATGACATGGGCCGGTTCTACAGGTGTTATAACTGTAGATGCCTGTGAGAAATATGGCTTAGAGGTAATAGACCTTTCTGAATCTACATTGGATATGATAAGAGAGCTATCTCCTCCTTCCTGGCTACCCCTTGGCAACCCGGTAGATATCTGGGCATGTATGGGGCTAAAAGGATTCAACCCCGTCAATTTTAGGAATGAGTTTAAAATAATATTGGAGGCACTATTGGCTGATGAAGGTAGTAATGGTGTAGTAGCAATTATCCCTGATTTTCTTGTATTATTCTATTCAGAGTTGTGGGATATCTCTACTGTAGTTAAGGAAGCTGCTGAGAAATACCCCAACAAGCCAATTGCATTTTCCATATTTGGGCCAAAGGGAGAATTAACAGAAAAGCTTAACGAAACTGGGAAAACATTGGTGTTTAACAGTTGCGAGAAGGCGGTAAATGCCCTTGTCAAACTGAATGCATACTATGAATTCTTAAAAAAACAGGTTGATTGCTGACTGCCGGAAGCCTGGAGGATTTCATTATGACCTACGGAACTGTTACGAAAAATGAAATAGCTATTTTCAGATCTATCGTTGATCCTGAAAGGGTTTCTACTGGAGAATCCGTAATAGAGCTACATTCCAAGGATGAATCCTTCCATAAAAGATGCAGGGCGGACGTCGTTGTCCTTCCCAAATCCAGTGATGAGGTAAGTAAGATTCTCACGATAGCAAATGAGAGAAAGATCCCTGTCACTCCCTGGGGAGCAGGAACGAGTCTTGAGGGGAATCCCATGCCCTGTATGGGCGGTATTGTCATGGACATGCAGGAGATGAACAGGATTTTGGAAGAAAGAGAGGGTGACTTTCAGGTAGTAGTTGAACCAGGCGTAGTGTATAAGGATTTGAATAAAAAATTCTCAAAAAAGGGGCTCTTCTTCCCTCCTGATCCTGGGGCATCGGCTACCATTGGCGGGATGGTGGCTAATAATGCCAGCGGTATCCAGGCACTTAAGTATGGTGCTACAAAGGATTATGTTATGAAATTAGAGGTCGTCCTCCCCACAGGTGAAATAATCAATGTTGGGTCAAATGCCGTCAAGAGCTCTTCGGGGTATGATCTTTGCCGCCTTTTTGCAGGATCAGAGGGTACACTGGGGGTAATCACTCAGATAACTTTGCGGCTTGCCCCTCTTCCATCACATTTCACTGCTGTACTGGCAAACTTCGACTCTGTTGAAGATGCAACTCAATCTATATATCAGATAATGTGCACAGGAATCGTCCCGGCTGCCCTTGAATTTCTTGATACAAATGTCATAGAGGCAATTAATTTGTACAAGAATACCCACCTGGAGGAGAAGCCTACCCTCTTTATGGAATTTCACGGGAGCAATGAGGCTGGGCTTAAAGAAGAACTCTCTCTTATAGAGGAGATATGTATATCTAATAGCTGCTCTCTCTTTGAAGCTGGAATTGGGAGACAAGAGAGAGACCGACTGTGGGAAGCCAGATATGACACATTTGAATCCATGAAGAACGCCAACAGGGGCATGGAAATAATCATCATAGATACAGCGGTACCTCTCTCAAAATATCCACAGATGGTTGGATTTGCCCGGGATGAAGCAATTTCAAAAGGGGTAAAGGGCTATATATTCGGTCATGCAGGAAGCGGCAACCTCCACATGGGCCTGATTAAGGACCCTAACGATGCAGAGCAGGCAGAGAGGGGGATGGAAGCCAATGACGCTATAGTCAGGTGTGCTATTGATCTCGGAGGCACAGCCACAGGTGAACACGGGGTTGGAATAGGGAAACGCAAATTCATGGTACATGAACATGGACCCAGTCTGGAGGTAATGAAACAAATCAAAACCATCCTTGATCCAAATGGGATAATGAACCCTGGGAAGATATTCTTTTAGCCATGGCTTCTTCCTGGTATCTCTTTTTTCTTGTTTTGGTCTTTTATAGCGGCGGAGTGCTCCTAGAAAGAGGAATTTTTATCCTGGTTCCTTTTTTAAAATAGCATTTAGTTCTTCAATCAATGTTTCGACTGTTTTATTAAACAATTGGAGTTTGTTAACAATATCTTTAATCCTGCCATAAGAATCCGATAATTTAGTTTTTTCTGAATCAATCATGATGGGCGCTTTGTTCACATCCTTCTTTTTTGAAACACAATAGCCGTTCTCTAGAATCTCTATGAAGTGTTGAGAGATATTTTCAGCATTGTATTCCCTCTGTGGTTTATACCACTTGTAAACCCAGGTACACATACTTAGAATAGAATTCATTTGCAGCCATAGGCTTGATGTTGGCTCAAATAACTCTTCCCTTATACCTTCCGCGAATACCTCCTCGATTATTTTGTTATATTGTCGCTTTTGTGCCCGAATCAATTCTAAAACATTGGCTGGAAGTCCCTCTTCTTCACGAAAAAGTATCTTTATTACGGGCTGTCTGTTTGTGACAAAGGTTACATGCTCTTTTATGATATCACGCATTTTTTCATCTGGTGGCTTGTCAGAATTGACTATTCTTGTGAGATTATCCAGTAATTCTCCAATACCTTCATCATATATCTGGCGCAGTATTTCCTGCTTGTTTTGGAAATAATGGTAGATGGTGGCAGAATGTATTCCTGCTTCTTTGGCCAACTCCCTGATATTAGTTTCGTTATATCCTTTTGAAGAAAAAACTCTGGACATATGAAGTTCCGGCTGGAGAATTTGTTAGAGTTCTCCGGAGCTTTGGTAAGTTTGGCGGTTCTTACTGTTATCCAGAAGGTCACCTTAGGGCTGTTATAGATGCCCTTGCGGAAGTGATTCAAGAAAAACGTGGTACAGTTCTGACCTCAGCCTGTGTTAAACAAATTATAGTTGAAGAGGGAACCGTTAAGGGTGTGATTGCTGAAAGGAAAGAAAAAACGCTAGAGATCACCTGTGATGCTGTAGTTAGTAATATTGGACCGATGCAAACAGTTATGCTGGCAGGAGAGCAGAATTTTGACAAGGGGTATTTAAAGGAAGTCAAACAGCGTGCTATACCTACTCGTGGTATATCTTTCTTCTTTGGTTCCGATAAACCACTTATCAAGTCTCCAGTCTGTCTCAATTTTCCTGAGAACGAGTTGCTCTTCTGCGCAATGGATCCTAGTATAACCTGGCCTGATTATGCTCCTGAAGATAAGAATTGCTTATGGTGCTGGGCAGCTGTCCGAAGCGACAATTTGGAGGAAGATATTAAAGTTGCAATAGGAGAGGCCAAAGAGAAATTCCCTGGGATTGACAAGCACGGTGAGCTTTTAACTGTACAAAGTTATCGCAGCGGTTGGCCTGTTAATTATGCACAGCAAGGGTATGACGTTTCTCAGAAAACACCGGTAAAGAACCTTTATAATGTTGGTGATGGGGTAAAACCTCGGGGCTACGTCATGGCAGAGGGTTGTGCCGAAAGTGCTAGTATTGTGGTTGAGGACATAAAAAAGAGAATAGCAATTGCATAACAATTTAGATGAGGGAGGTTTCTTTAAAATATCATCCCGGGAAAACTCATAACAGATATTACACCGTGGGCTGGGTTGCTGCATTGTTATATTCTGAGGCTATGAAGAGGTCGGGTAAGAAGCCCGGGGCATAACCTTAACAAGAGGGGGGAGAGTTAGCGGCATTAACATTAAGCCTAGAATGGAGGAAACTTATGAAGATTACGTATGTTTTTTTGAAAATGGTTACCTCAGTTTCAATCGTGGTCCTTTTAGGAGTTGTATCCTCTTATGCCGGAGAGGTAAGAGGGGTGACGAAGGACACAATCATAATGGGTAATCTAAACGCCGACACAGGGCCCATTGCAAAAGATTCCCAGTCTCTTTCAGAGGGGGTTAAAAATTATGTTCGCTAGATAAAGGAACAGGCGGCGTCCACGGTCGAAAAATAAAGATTATTTCTGAGGATGCTGGTTACTCGATGCCCAGGGCAGTGGCAGCCTTCAAAAAATTGCTTTATAGAGACGAAGTATTTACCTTTTTTGTCCCACATCTACAAGCGAAGTGACGGCTTTGCTCCCGCAAATTCTCCCTCTGTGGTTTATACTATTTATATTCTACTTATATCCTTGACTTAGATAATCTGTTTTCGGTATTATTAATCAAACGATTAATCGACAAATATTAACAGTATTACAATATAAGAAAAAAGGAGGTGAATAACTAGTGTTAAGGTTAAGTGGCAGTGACTGGTGAATATAGGGAACTAGATAAGGGTATTAAGTTAAACTAAGAATAGTTGAACATTGATCCAAACATGTATAAGGAGGAGTAAGGATGAAAGGGAAAATTATATTTTTATCTTTAGCAATCACAGCCTCGGTTTTATTGTGGGGATTTTTTGGAAGTCGTGTCATACATGCTGCTGATACGACAGGGGTAACCGATAATTCAATAAAAATCGGACACATATTTGCGTACACAGGTCCTGTCGTCGACTCTACGATGCATTACAATAATGCAATGGAAGCCTATTTTAAAGATCTCAATGAAAGAGGTGGAGTGAATGGAAGAAAGATTAACTTCCTGAAAGAAGATGATGGTTACGCGATTCCAAGATGCATTGCTGCATTTAAGAAACTTGTTTTTAAAGATAATATATTTGCAGGTCTCACAATGGGAGGGACAGGACAGACATTTGCGATGTTCCAAATGATAGAAAAGAGTAAATTGCCTTGTATTATTGTAAGCAAGGCCGAAACAATGACTACACCATTAAAGAGATACATATTCACCGGAGGCCCTTCTTATGAGGATATGGCGAGGGCTCTGGTTGACTACATCGTTAAAGATACAGGGGCAAAAGATCCTAAAATAGGCATTGTATACCCTGATAATGCCTATGGTAAGTGGGTTACGGAGGCAGCGGCTGCCCAGATTAAGCTGCATGGTTTGGAGCTGGCGCGTAAAGAGGTTCTAAACTTTGGCGCCATAGATGCTTCATCCCAGGTGCTTAATTTGCAGAGGGCTGGGGCTACGCATGTAATCCTGGTTCAAATTGCAGCAGGGGCAATTGCTTTTCTCAAGGATGCAGTCAAATATAACTACAAGCCTCAACTTTTCGGTCATTATTATGCATGTGCGGAAACTACCTTGCAGGCTGCTGGCGATCTTGCTGAGGGACTCCTGGGAGTTCATGCCTATGTATCGTGGTTTGATAATGCCCCGGGAATGATCAAAGCAAGGAAGATTACAGGCAGGTATTATCCCGGTTATGATGCTACTGATAGAATCTTTACCGATGGCTGGGTAATTTCTATGATGGTAGAGGACGCTCTCAAAAGAGCAGGAAGGAACCTCAGTAGAGAGAGCTTTATGAGTGCCCTTGAATCAACAAGAAACCTGGATTTGGGTGGAATAGGTGCTCCTTTAAGTTTGAGTCCTACAAACCACAAACCGGCCGAAGCCTGCAGGATATTCAGGGCAGATGTGAAAAAGAAAGTGATGGTTCCTGTTTCAGGATGGATAAAAGCGTCAAAAAAATAAGAATCCTGAAGAGTCAGTAAGCTCAAAATTAGCATCTAAAAAAACTATCTGGCATATTTTCGGTAGACAGATTTTGCCATCCATATCCTCATCCAGACAAACCGAAAATAAAGAAAGACCAGAGAGGGAGATAAGTCAAAGAAAAGAGGAGAAAAAAAATATTACTGAGGGAGCTAAAAATGAAAGACAATCTCTATGATACGGTAATCATAGGAGCAGGGATGGGCGGCTTGATAACCGGTGCTATCTTAGCAAAGCAGGAAGGAATGAAGGTGTTGATCCTCGAGAAAGAAAGTGAAATAGGAGGACGAATTATGACTTTCGGAGGTCCTTATGGAGACTACTCCGAAAAGGAATACCGGTGCCTTCTCTACGGGGCTATGGGAACTTGGGTCATAGATTCGCAGCCAGCTCTTTCGAGCTCATTGAAAATGGTATTTTCAGGGACTACATCGTAGAAGGGGGATGGCATGGCACGTCGGCAGGCGATCGTTGCAGATATGCATTGGTAGCCAGAGCGCTGGGTAAAAGGCTTCCCCTTGATAATCCAATTGGCTTCCTTTTTTGGCGTGATGGAGAATGGATCGAGTTTCAGGACTATTTTAAAGATTGGCCAAAAGAATCGCATCTGGAACGTAACAAAATTGCTGCGGAAAGAGCTACGCTTTCCCGCAGTGAGGCTTTTGAATATTTTCATGTGAGTCTAAAAGATTATCTTAGCAGCATGACGGATGACAAAAGGGTTATAGACTTTTACACGACATTGGCACGATGGCAGATGTGCATTAATGACGAGAGCAAAATATCAGCAGGCGATTGGATCCTTTGAAATAACATGACGAGTGCAACCGGCAGGCATCTTTCGCATGGCGGCGGTATGGGCGATGTGAGAGGTGGAACGAAACTTGTTGCCCGTGTGTTTGCTGATATTATCAAGGAGAATGGTGGGGAAATAATTACGAAGGCAAAAGTCAAAGAAGTTATCATTAAAAATTACAATGCCACAGGTGTTTTGGTAAAGGAAAACGGAAAAGAAAGAAAGATAGATGCAAAGAACGTAGTATCCAATCTTCAGATGAATCAGGTATTCAGTATAATTCCGGAAAATTATTTCCCGACGGAACTTGTTGGAAGAATTAAGAATTATGAATCCGTGGGGGGTATCCTGATGAGTATAAAGGCCAGTGAGCCGCTTGAGAAGAAATGGCCCAAGGGCATTTATCTTATAAGTCGTTTGCCGGGAATTGAGTTAGATGGCGGAAATCCCCCCTGGGGCTTCGAGCAAATCAGCGAAGTTGATCCAACGAGAATAATTAAAGGCAAAGGATGTCTTACTCAGACATATATGTGCATTAAGACAAAAAACCCTGATGAAATTCACAATAAAGAGCTTATGCAAAAGGCGAACAAGGCACAACTTGATTTTATACGAAAACAGTGGCCACGGTTTGATGAAATTCTTGAGTGGTATATTACTACGGCCGTTGAATCCCTGTATGGCTGTAGCTCCATTCCCGGCCAGGTGGGTGACAGAAGGCCGGGCGTCAAGCATCCATATATTAAAAACCTGTTCTTTACCGGTGATACCGTTAGTCAATGGGATGTGGGCACCAGTGGTGCGGCACATGGCGCAGTTATTTGCGCCTCAGCGGTGACAGGTAAAGATTGCCTGAAAATACTCCCGGAATACATGCGGTGAGGAATCTCGTTACTTTGCTCGGGGCAGACTCCGTGAGGAATCTTAACATCTTAATATTACTAATGATTTAGATTTCTTGCTTTGCTCGAAATGAAAAAAAAGGGATTATGACACAGTCTCATCAAGAGGAAGGGAATATTTATAGTAATTCATAGTAAAGGTATTAAAGGGACATCCCACTAGCGAAAAGGGCTGAGAAAGCTATTCTATATAAAGGAGGAGGTTCATGATGAAAAATATTCTTGTGGTGGTTGTAGCTTTGTTTACAGTTTTGACTCTATTCTGTGCACAACCTGTTAATGCTGAAGTACGAGGGGTAACAAACAGGGCAATAAAGATAGGTATTATTTTTGGTATAACAGGCCCCACAGCAAATCTTGGTGTCCAGGTAACTGAGGCGGCAAGGACTTATGTCAGGTATATCAACGATCACGGTGGTGTCAATGGCAGGCAGTTGGACCTATGTATAGAGGATGACCGTTATTCAATCCCACCTGCCCTTGCGGCTCTTAAAAAGCTGGTATATAGAGATAAGGTTTTTACTATGATAGGACCCGGATCTGCCAGTTGCCTTAACGTTTTGTGGAAGCACATCGAGAAAGAAAAGCTACCGACCATGTCGATTGTAATGCCTGAGGTAGCTTTTAGCCCGGCAAAGAGGTACATATTTGGCGTCATGGATATCTATCCGGGACAGGTGAAGCTTCTTGTCGACTATATGATAAAAGACTTCAAACTGAAGGATCCCATGATTGCAGTAGTATATCCTGACACTGAGACAGGGAAGATTGACCTTGTACCTACAATAGAGAGGCTCAAGAAATACAATTTAACGCCTGTAACGAAAGAAGTACTGAATCCGGGGGCTATTGATGCGAGCTCGCAGGTAATGAACATAAAAAGGTACCAGGCAAATGCCGTAGTCCATGTCGGAACCATTCCGACAACAACAGTTCCCCTGCTCAAGGATTTAAGGAAGTATGGATTAAAGATACCGGTCTTCGGCAGTTGGGGGGCGATGATTGCGGAGGATATAAACCTAATTGGTGAAGCAGCAAACCAATTCTACTCTGTCCATGCCACATCTCAGTGGGACGGTGAAGGGCATGGTGTAGAAACCATGAGAAAAATAACACTCCAGTATCACCCGGGAACGGGGAAAACCCCTAGGGGTAGCATGTACACACACACATGGATCTGTATTAACATGCTGGTAGAGGGTCTCAAGAGGGCCGGGAAGAATCTGGACGAAGAAGCTCTGATAAGTGCCCTTGAGGGCATCAAAAACTATGATACTGGTGGACTCTGTGGTCCTATCACCTATAGTTCTACCAGCCATAAAGGTGGAAACTCATGGAAGATATACAAGGCCGACCCCATCAGCCGAAAATGGACCGCTCTGACCGGCTGGAAGGCTGTTGATTAATGGTTGTCCAGTAGAACGAGAGGATGAGGCTTAAAGATGTTAAGAAAATAACCACTTACGGGATGAATCAAGAGTACCTGGAGGTAGTAAGCTTTATTAAAACTGACCAGAGAGATGAAAAGGATAGGAGAAAGGGATGAATGCCAAGAATTTTTTTATAATCGGATTTGTTTTAAGTTTAACGGTTTTATTGTCTTCAGGCAAATTTACTTATGCTAAAGAAGCAAGAGGGGTAACAGACGACACTATTGAACTTGGGGTAATAGTTGATCTTACAGGCCCTATTGCTGTAAACACTATACCCTACCTTGAAGCGGCAAGAAATTACTTCCGGTACGTAAATGAGCAGGGTGGAATTAATGGAAGAAAAGTAAAATTAATTGTTGAAGATGACCGCTATTCTATTCCCGTAGCTATGGCAGCCTTCAAAAAACTCCTGTACAGGGATAGGGTACTGGCTCTTCTCGGGCCCGCAGGAACCCCGCAAACAGTAGCCTTATCAGCACAGATTGATAAATTGAAAGTTCCGGTTATAACCCTGAGCATATCCAGAATGTGGAAGGAGAAGAAATATATCTTCGTTATGGCGCTCCCTTATGAGGATGGGATTAGAACAACCGTCGACTACATAGCCAATGACTTAAAGGGAAAGGGATCGAGGATCGGTTTTACTACCTTTGACAATGACTACGGCAGAAATGGCCTTTCCGCAGCCAGAGAACAGGCCAAGTTGTATGACATCCAAATATATAATGAGGTACTAAACCCGGGTGCCCTCGATGCTACCTCTCAGATTCTTAAGTTAAAGAAAAATAAACTCAAGAATGTAATAGCCCATCAGGAGATCGGAACTACCGTGGTGTTGTTGAGGGAGGCAAGGAAGTATTCATTTGACCCTGCTTTTCTCGGGGGATATGCTGCTTCTTTCGAGGAAATCGTGAAATTGGCGGGTAAGGCAGCGGAGAAATTCATAGGGGTTCATTATATTAATTCCTGGTATGATGAAGGTCGTGGGATGACCACGTTAAGGGAGATTGCTGAAAAATACCAGCCGGGTAAAGGGATGCGAAATAAATTTTATACTGAGGGCTGGATTAATGCAATGATCTATACAGAGGCTATGAAAAGGGCAGGGAAAGAACTGAATTACGATACGATGGTGGAGTCTCTGGAGGGCTTCAGGGATTTTGATACAAAAGGTCTTTGTCCTCCAATCACCTTTAAGAAAGGTGACCATATAGGTGGAAAACAATGCAGATTTTTCAAATCTGATGTGGAGAAAGGGTTGCTGGTTCCTCTTACAGGATGGAGGGAGCCTAAAGAGAAAGATTAAGGCCGAAAATGGACCGCTCTGACCGGCTGGAAGACTATTGATTAATGGTTGTCCAGTAGAGCGAGAGAGTGCAGCTTTAAAGAGATTAAGATTTCCTGGAACCTGTGGGGGGATTTGAACCCCCCGACCTGCTGATTACGAATCTATATGGATTGCCGAACAAGAGATAACAGGATAAAAAGCTAAAGTCTTTGAGTAAAAGTGGGGGTTTTTCCCCATTCCTTGAAGGTGACAACAAAGAAAGGAGATTTAGTATGAAGTTGAGAAAGGATGTATTGTTGGTAGCTGGATTGTTGGTGAGTATTTTTTTGATTTACGGCACTTTGAGCCACGCAAAAGAAGTCAGGGGAGTAACGGATAAGTCGATAACAATAGGGGTGTGTTTTCCTATAACAGGTCCTGCAGCAAGTCTTGGTACTGTGGGGCTCGAGGCAATGAGGATATATATCAGGCATATTAACGATAGTGGCGGTGTCAATGGAAGACGGTTGAATTTAATTGTAGAAGACGACCGTTACTCGATCCCACCTGCTATTGCCGCTCTTAAGAAGCTGGTTTACAGAGACGAGATATTTGCCCTGCTTGGGCCAGGGTCTGCAAACCAGGTCAATGCCATGTGGAAGAATATTGAAAAGGATAAGTTACCTAATATCCCCTTTGCAATACCTGAAGTCGCCGTTAACCCTTATAAGAAGTATATATTTATCATCACTGACACCTATCCTGGCCAGGTGAATGCCATTACCGATTATATGCTCAAGGACTTCAAACTGAAGGAACAAAAGGTTGCTCTGGTTTATCCTGACAGTGAAGTTGGTAAGATAGACTCCGTGGCTGCAGCAGAGAGGTTTAAAAAATACAATATAACACCTGTAACAAAGGAGATACTAAATCCTACCGCAGTGGATGCCAGCACTCAAGTAATGAGCATCAGGAGGTACAATGCTAATTGCGTGCTTCATATTGGAACTATTACCCCAACAACAATCACATTACTCAGGGAATTAAAGAAGTTCGGATTGAATATACCAGTATTTGCCAGTTTTGGGGCAATGCTTGGAGAGGAACTAAACGCAATCGGTGAAGCAGCAAACCAATTCTACTCTGTTCATGCCACGTCTCCCTGGTATGGTAAAGGTACTGGCGTTGAAGAGATGAGAAAAATCACGCTTAAATATCACCCTGGAACAGAAAAACCATATCGTGGAACAGTACACACCCACGCATGGGTCATGACGACTGTTATGGTAGAGGGGATGAAGAGGGCCGGCAAGAATCTCGACGCAGAAACTCTAGTAGATTCCCTTGAGAGTATGAAGAATTATAATACCGGTGGGCTCTGTGCTCCTATCACTTATAGTTCACAAAGCCATAAAGGTGGGGATTCATGGAGGATATACAAGGCAGACCCTGCAGCTGGGAAGTTCATCCCTATGACAGACTGGAGAAAGCCAGAGTAATTGTTAGTTGAAACTAAACTCAGTAAATAAATCGCTTGAATTCGACTATCCCCGACTACAAGGCAGGGCATTGCGCCGAATTCATGGCTGTCGCTACCGCGATTTCCTGATATATTTTACAGGACCATTCATCCCCGTCCTGTGGACGGGGATGAATGGTTAGCTTTCGTAAAAAGATTCGATAAAAAAGATACCCGCCCAAACATATTCATACCACCAATAGTTTCTACAAGCACCTGCTTAGTTCAAGGTTTTTGCCATGTCTAAATGCCCCTTAATGTTAAAACCTATTTCGCCAGGTTCCAGAAAAGGTCCTCAATATTTACTTAAAAACCATGGGCCTAATACTGAAATTTATTGCCTCCCTAGTCCCTTAACCAACTTCAAACCAATAACATAAAAAAAATTTAAATATACTCTTCATAATGGATAGAATAGTTATTGATTTTCCTGGAGCCGGTGGGGGGAGTTGAACCCTCGACCTACTGATTACGAATCAGTTGCTCTACCACTGAGCTACACCGGCATTGGATAATAGCTATAGCAAACGAATGGACTTCTCAAACTGATATGTTTTGCCACATTCCAAATGTTCTCCATCTGCCCATTTTACATCCCCTGTCGCCTCAAGTAACTCCAGATGGCTGTGAATCTCATTCCTTGCCATCCCCATACCTGCACCCTTTAACATGGAAGGCTCGAAATGGCCCCTGGCGATCTGATCCACCGTATTGCTCCCCTCATTAATCAGAGAGAGGATATGCTTGCACCGTTCGATATGGTGGTCTATAATCTCTGTTACCCGCTCTCTGAGGTTTATCCAGTTCCAGCAGCCCATATAGTACAATCTATGAGCGGGAAGAGTTGTAACTTCATAGTCTATCCATTTACAAAGCTTCTTGATGGAACGGATATAGGCTTTAAGCCCATACAGAGCGTTTTCCCTGCTATACTGTTCGGGAAGGACATGCCTGGTGAGACAATAGGAAGCCTCTCTGCTTGGATGAGGAGTAATTTCAGGTAGGACGGTATCTCCGCAAAGGAGAACCTCACCATCAACGAGTAATGCGACAGAGTCTGGAGCATGGCCCGGGATATGGCAGAACTGCAATGCTCCTCCATCTAAAGAGGAGCCATCTTCAATGGGTATACTGACCTCCAGAGAGCTCCTTTCGCTATGATATTCCATACAATGAAGCGAGGAAAAAGAATCAGGCATAATACAGTGCCAGCATGAGGCAGGGAAGTGAGTTTTTACTCCTTCAGGAAGGTATGCCCCGGAATAATAAGATATCAGTCGTCCATAAATCCCATGAGCTGCAAGATTGGCACCAGTTCCGGCAACGATTTCTGAAAGCCCCCCATCATGATCTTCATGCCCGTGGCTGACTATGACCCTGTGCAGTTCTTTAGGATCATAACCCACCTTAGCTATCATCTCCATGAGTGCTTTTCCTTCTCCTCGTCTGCCCGTATCAAAGAGGGTCAGGTTCCCGGATACGATTAGATAATTCCAGGTCGGCCCAAGGTCCCAATCACCCCCATAAAAATTTAGGGTAGGCAGACCAAAGATTTTGGTTCCCCGGGATGTCTCGAGAGCGAAGAGTGTCCCGACTCCGTTTTCTTCTCCCTTGCGAATAACATCAAATTTGTACACTCAGTCCTCCTCATATTACCCTGTGATTAATTAGCATATCTCCGAAATCAACCATTACTCTGCATCAGGCACTTTCGAACATCGGAGTGTGATTTCTCTAGACAACTTTCTCAGGTTACATCTTCGCTAACTCTACATTGTGAAAGCAATATTTGTCAATCATAAAAAATAGGCTGCCCAAACAAAACTTCCTTTGAGCGGTCATCAAAAAACGTTTTGAACAGGCGAAAAGAGATTTGGGCAAAACTCCGTGAAGGTTTTTGTAAAATTAATATTGACTTTTTAATATTGTATATTTTAGTATCTGTGAAGTGGAGTTGAGAAAAACCCGGGACGAATTAAATCCTTTTGAAACCCTTATGCCCGCCTGAGGCGGGCACCACGAATGATGAAAACTACCCCCTCCCTCACCCTCCCCCCTTGAAGGGGAGGGGTGGGTGGGGATTTTCGTGTTAAACAATGTCAAGCACTTAAAAAGGAGCATTATTATGGCGGATGAGATGATACCAAGCGAGCGGATTTGCAGTCTCAGAGAAAAGATGAAAAGGAATATTGGCTGGACAGATGAAGAACTTAACAGGCTGACACCAAAACAATGGTCATTTATAGATAGGATGCATAAATTCAGGTCATATAAAATGATAGCAGAGGTTGTTCAAATAAATGACCGTTGTGAACTCATGCCAAAAATTGGGGATAAGTATGTTTTCTATGGAGCGTGCATGCTGAGTGCCAAAGAATCAACTTTCCCCGGTGTATGCCTCTGGGCTTTGGCTGGAATAGCTCCTCTGACTTATATGGTTATGGATCGTATCCTTTCGGACCTGGATCCCAACGAAATGTGGCGAAATCAAGCCTGTTGTATGGACAGCAGCGTGAGAAATGGCGGGCTGGGGAATGTGGTATTTAAGGTATACTGCGAAAAAGTATAAAAATAGGTTCCTCTTAAGAATCCTTTCCATACATGAAAATTGACAACTGTTGGGGGCTATTCTTTCTTAATCTTCTCACATACAATTTCTTTTACGTAAAGCGCAATACTTATTAGTATACAAGTATCAGCAAACCGCAGAAATCCACCAGGTCCTAATCCTGCCCAGCTAAAACCTTCAGGAGCAAAAACCTTCACACCTAGACCAACTAATAGACTAACAATACCGATTATTATGAGAATATTTGCGAGCCAATAAATAAATCGCATTTATATTCACCTCCTTTCTGCTATTAATAAAGAAAGGATTCAAAAGAGGAATAGTTAGCATTAATTGCTTTGTAAAAAGGTACATTGATGTTAAAAGTTTTCATTTTATCAGGAGCCCGGATTCAGAGGGAATCAGAGAAAACAAGGAATTTACTAAACTGGAGCAGATATTAAGGTCAGATTAATCGAAATATGTCATAAGATAACATAGAATAAAATGTATTTCAAGAAAAATGTTCAAATTTTCAGTCTGAGAATTTACTCTAACCCTCTACTGGCAGTCTTAATAGCACAAAACTCGCCGCACATGGTACAGACATCGCTGTCCTCTGGCTTTCTACTGTTCCTTATTCTTCTAGCTTTTTCCGGATCCAGAGCCAGGTTGATTTGACTTTCCCAGTCCAGTTTCTTCCGGCTCATAGCCATCCTGTTGTCTTCTTCTATAGCACCTTTTATCCCTTTTGCTATATCCGCAGCATGAGCAGCAATTTTTGAGGCAATTACCCCTTCTCTTACATCATCGATGGATGGTAAGCCCAGATGTTCTGAAGGGGTAACATAGCAAAGAAAATCTGCACCGGCTGACGCTGCAATTGCCCCTCCAATAGCAGAGGTTATATGGTCATACCCCGGGGCTAAATCGGTAACCAATGGCCCTAAAACATAAAAGGGTGCCCCATGACATAGCCTTTTCTCTAAAAGGACATTGGCTTCAATCTGATTCATAGGTACATGCCCAGGTCCTTCGATCATAACCTGTACGTCCACTGCCCACGCCCTTTCTGTAAGTTCCCCAAGGAGGATCAGCTCCTGAATCTGCCCTCTGTCTGTTGCATCAGCTAGGGAACCAGGCCGGAGGCCATCTCCCAGACTAAGAGCAACATCGTACTCCCTGGCTATATCCAGTAAGCTATCAAAGTATTCAAAAAGGGGGTTCTCTTTGTTATTGTATGCCATCCACTCGACTAAAAATGCCCCTCCCCGACTGACAATATCCATTAACCTGCCTTCCTTCTTGAGTCTGCCAACGGATTCGCGGGTTACACCGCAGTGGACTGTAATAAAATCAATACCGTCTTCAACGTGTTTCTCTATTACTTTAAAGATATCCTCTACCGTCATGTGTACTATGGACTCCTTTTTCTTCTGTACAGTCTCAACAGCCGCTTGATAGATAGGGACGGTCCCAACAGGGACAGAGGACTCTTTTATAACCTCTTTTCTTATCTCATCTACTTCTCCCCATGTGCTCAAGTCCATAATTGTATCAGCGCCTGCTTTTATGGCTACCCTCATCTTTTCGAGCTCTTCACTTACATCGACATGGTCTTTGGATGTCCCGATATTAGCATTTATCTTGGTTCTTAAACCCTTGCCAATAGCGAGAGGTCTTATGGATTTATGCTTAATATTACGGGCAATAATCGTATTACCCTCTGAAATACCCCTGCGCATAAATTCTTCCTCCACCCCTTCATCCAGGGCGCATCTCTTCATCTCATCAGTGATTATTCCCCTTTTAGCGTCTGATAATTTAGTCACTTTTTCCCCCTATATGGCAAGCTGGTTGCTTTGCAATCTTCAAAACCTTCCCAACAACCTCCATCGCATCTTTGCCTAGTATTCTGACCATTGGTTCTTTGCCAACATCTCCTGTATCATAGATAACATCAGGAATTCCTTTTTCCTGCTTCAGGGAATTCTCCACTACCCATTCTAGAGAAGACCCTTCCACTTCCTTAACATGGTCTGGCTCTCTTCTCCTGTCAAAATATCTAACCCTTAACCCTATATTGCTGCATTTTTCAATAATATCCACTGTGTATTTTATATTCATAGCAGATCTCATATCGCCTTGGTACCTCATCACAGCCAGGATGATTTGGGCTATATGCTGGGATGCTCCAAATTCAGGGTCTGATACAGTTTTAACAGTATCCCCGAAACGGATAATACGGCCTGGTAAAGCGGCGATATCTTCAATTTTCTCGGCATAGGGAAGAGCCATACCAAGATTTGATTGAACTTCCGGGATAAGATGTCCTATTTTGTCTTCTTTTAATAATCCGATTGCCTCTTTAACCTGAGAGATAACATGGTAACGTTGAATATCTTTTGAGAAGAGAGCATAAGGGTTGACAGGGCCATGTCCTCCACCCAAAGAGAAAGAGTTTCTAATGGCACTGGTTACAAACTCTTTAGCGTTCTTCACAGCCTGGTAAATATGTTTACCCTTTGCAATCTCAAATGCCAGGGCTGCCGAATATACACACCCGGTTCCATGGGTGTTCTCACTATCTATCCTTTCAGAATCATATTCATGGAAATTTCTCCCATCAAAGAGAATGTCTACTGGCATTCCCGGCAAATGGCCTCCCTTGATAAGGACATTCTTTGCTCCCTTTTGGTAGATATTTTTGGCAGCTTCCCTCATTTCGTCCAGATTTTCGACCGGCTTTCTACAGACAACTGATGCCTCATGAAGGTTCGGGGTAATGAGAAAAGCCAGGGGTATCAGCTTTTCAACAAGAGCATCAAGCGCATCTTTGGACAGTAAAGTCTCTCCTCCCTTGGCAATTATAACCGGGTCTACGATGAGCTTTTCTATCCTGTACTCTTCGATCTTCCTGGCAACGACATTGACTATTTGGGAATTAACCAACATCCCGGTTTTAACTGCATCCACCCCTATATCTGCAATGACGGAATCTATCTGTTTTCCTATAAATTCAGGGGGTATGGGATAGATATCCTGAACTCCCAGCGTATTTTGAGCAGTCAGGGCAGTAATTACACTCATCCCGAAACCACCCAGAAGGGCGATGGTCCTCAAATCTGCCTGAATACCTGCCCCTCCTCCGGAATCAGAACCTGCTATTGTTAATATTCTCTTCACGATGATAATTCTCTTTTCTGTCAAAAAGTTTATGCACTTTCACCTTTTTGTGTCAAGAACAATGTATACTTCTTACTACTATTTCTCTTCCAGGTCGAATAGTTTCCTCACAGCATCAACAAAGTAATTTCCCTCACGGGTATTATCCAGCATCTTTAATTTAGTTACAGGATAGTGAAGAATCTTATTAATAATTGAAATCGTCAGAGCATCCAGCACTTTTGCATCAATCTCTGAACTTCCATTCAAACTGGAGATAGCCTTTTCCACTTCCTTCTTTCTGATTTCCTCGAATCTTTCCCTGAGAGAAATAACCGTAGGAACAGCATTTAACGTCCCCAACCATTTATTGAACTGCTCTATTTCCTTTTCTATAATCCTTTCAGCCTTTTTTGCCTCTTCCTCCCGCATTTTTATATTGGTATCAACTACCCCTTTCAGGTCGTCTATATCGTAAAGGTAGACATTGCTAATATCGTTTATCCTGGGGTCAATATCCCGGGGCACGGCAATATCAATAAAGAACATAGGTTTGTACTTTCGTATCTTAAGGACTCTCACCACATCATCAGACCTTATGATATAATGGGCAGAAGCGGTAGAACTTATCACAATATCTACCTGGGACAGAAACAGGGTAAGATCTTCGAAAACAACAGGTCTGCCACCTAGCTCTTCTGCTAACTTTACTGCCCTACTATGCGTTCTGTTGGCAATCAGGATTTCCCTTACTCCATGGCTCAGTAGATGTCTGGCTGCCAGTTCAGACATCTCTCCCGCACCAATGAGCATAACGACCTTATCCTTTAAACTATCAAAAATCTTTTTGGCCAATTCAACAGCAGCATAGCTTATAGAGACCGCAGACGTAGCGATTTTGGTCTCTGTTCTTACTTTTTTGGCAACTGAAAAAGCCCTGTGAAGAAACCTATGGAGTATTACATCAGAGGTTTTATGCTTGTTAGCCAAACTATAGGCATCTTTCAACTGGCCTAATATCTGAGGTTCTCCAACAACCATAGAATCTAAGCCGGAAGCAACATGGAATATATGTTTAATAGCATCGTAAGAGTCATAAGAGTACAGGCAGGAGACTAACTGGTTCATTGATATACCATGATAGGAAGACAGGAAATTCCTGATTTCCTCTGTTCCTTCTCGAATATTTTTGGTGACTGCTACAATCTCTACCCTATTACAGGTAGATAGTATCAATGCCTCGCTGAGATGGGGGAGGCTTGCTACCCTTTTCAGAGGGTCTTCAATGTGTTCTGATGGAAAGTAGAGCTTCTCCCTCAATTCAATAGGAGCCGTCTTATGATTTAAACCTACAACGATTATGTTGTGCATTCTATATCCGTACTCAAAGATTCAAGCAAAGGGTTAAAGGCTAACAACCATACAATCACCTTTAACCTTTCACTTTTTACTTTTATCATCTATCATACGTATGTAACCCTGAAAGCAGAGTATTTACACCAAGGAAAGAAAACATAACCGCAAAAAAACCAAGAATTGCAAAAACGGCAGCCACCCTGCCTCTCCAACCTATATTTATCCTTCCATGGAGCAAGGCTGCGTAAAAGACCCATGTAAGCAATGACCAGACCTGTTTGGCATCCCAGCTCCAGAAGGCTCCCCATGCATGCCTTGCCCATATTGAACCGGTAACCATTGCCATGGTAAGCAAAAGGAACCCTATAGTCAGAGAATAATGATTTATATCATCCAGTAGCTTTAAAGAAGGCAGCCTATGGTAAAAGGAGCCGATCTTCTTTGACTTTATCTGGTGTTCCTGTATCAGATACATAACTCCAGCACAGAAAGCTAGGGCAAAAATAGCATCCCCAAGAAATGCCAGAATTACATGAATAGGCAGCCAGAAACTCCTCAATACAGGTGAGAGGGGGACGATCTCTTTGGAAAAGGCAGAAGAGACAAGGGTTAAGATAGATGCAACAGGTGAAATAAAAGAGCCAAGAGAAGTTATCCTGTATTTAAATTGAATAAACAGATAGACACCAACTATTGTCCATGCTAAGAATGATGGTGCTTCATAAAGGCTGGTGATTGGTGTATACCCAGCTTCAAAGTACCTAACGATTAGACTTATGGTATGAAAAACAAAACCACTGGTCAGGATAATAGTAGCAGCCTTAGAAATATGGGGTTTTTGCTTAAAAAGATACAATAGATAGCTAAATGTTCCGGCTAGATAAAAGACCACTACGATCTTGAAAAACAGTGTATTCATCTTCGAACCCTTTATAACCCCGAGATGCCGATCTTCAATTCGTCCAACGAGTACCCCTCACCCAGAATCTCTGCAAGGATATTATTTATCTGCTCCCTTTTCCCTTCCTTTATAAGAACAAGCATGTTTGAGTCTACCAGTCTATAAAATATTGTTCTGTTTTTTTCTGAATTATTACTAGTTTTTAACAGCCTTTCGCGCACAGCACCCATTATGGTCAGAAAGATACTATACTCCTCTCCGTAGCTGGCTTCCAGGTCTTCCCTTATTTTTTTAGCAAGGGCAGGACTTTTCCCAGAGGTAGAGACGGTTATAACCAAATCATCTCGATCTACCACAGAAGGGACGATAAAATTACATCTCTTTGGTTTGTCCACTGTATTAACCAGGATCCCTTTTCCCAGAGCCTCCTGGCTGGCTTCGGCATTTACCCTGGAATCATTAGTGGCAACAAAAACCAGGAAGGCATCCTCAAAATCTCCCCGCTTGTATTCTCTGCATATGTGCTGAATTTTGCTATGGGATAGGAGCTCTTTTAACCGGGGAGTCAAATCAGGACTTATTACGGTGACTCTCCCCATGCATCTTAAAAGTGATTCTACCTTCCTTTCAGCAACCCCTCCACCACCGAGTACAACGCATCTCTTGTCGGTTATGTCTACATTTATAGGGTAGTATTTCAAGCTCTTCTCCTATTTATCCCGTTCAGAAACAAATCTCTAACGGGATTTAGTTGCAAAAAAGGATTCAAGTGGTCAAGGGTTCAAGTTTTCAGAGCATACTTTAATGACACGAACTGCAGTTGTGTGATGAACATGTTCCACAACTGCTGTTCCCGGCAGAGCTTGAAAAATTACCGCCGCTTTTGAAGCTACAGGCAGACATCAACTTCGTAACCTTTGCCTTTTTACATTTTGGACAATTCACCTCTGGAGAACTTCCAAAAACCAGTTCCTCAAATTCTTCCCCGCAAAGGTCACATCTATATTCATATATCGGCATCCTTCAACCTCCTATCTTTAAAAAACTTGCCTGTTTTATATCCACCTGCCTGTGCGTGTACGCACCTGTCTGCCGTGCCTGTTTCCATCTCAACGGAAAAGTTCATTCCGTCCAGTCTATCCGACACGGCAAGTTCGTTTCTTTCTTGAATCACTTTTACATTTTCAAGGATCTGTTCCTCGCCGAGCGTCAGGCGGTTTCCTATGCCGCCTTCCTGTAAAAAGTAACTCTCATAGGCGATGGAAAAATCAAAATCGCCACGGTTTAACGGCTGTCCTTCAAAGATTCCGACTATGGAATCTATTGCGTCAAGCTGGAATTGCTGGTGCGGGTCAAAGTGGAGTTTCATAATACCCCTTCAAGAATCATTATCTTGTATCGTGAATATTTGATTTCCTTCATTCCTCTTCATGTTTGCCGGTCAATCCCTTTGCGTCTTTTCCTTCCAGTTCCAGTTTAGGAGCGGCGCTTTTTACACGCTTTTCGACCTGTTTGATATGCTCTGCAGGGGAAAGCTGTTCAGGTGGTGTCCCGCCGATTCGTTTAATTGCTTCTCTAACTTCTTTACCGACATTTTCGTGTGTTCTTATTGCTGTCTGTTGATCCTTTATCCGTTCCCTAGTTAGTTTGTCCCGCGTCTGGGTCATACGAAACTGGTTTGCCGCCAATTCTGTTGTATCCATGCGGTCTATGAGATTTTCTTTTTCAGGTATCCTCTTCCGTTTCTTTATCGCATCCCTGCCAAGCCCTCAATACATGCCTTTATATCCGGCATCATGGAAGACTCCGAACATCCTGTCATGCACTCCTGCATCACGTGCTGCGCCTGACAATGCCTTAAATTCTTCAGATGTCTGCTTGCGAAGTTCCAACCGCTCAATATCAGCAACAATTACGTCCGTGATTTCCTGCCTGCGGGTTTGAATTGCAAAATACTTCTGAGCATTGGCGATTTCGGGTTTTCTGGGATCGCTATTTTGCGCGATTAAATAACAAGCAAAACGGGATAAATGATAGTCATTAACCAATTGTACCGCGCCTTTTCCGCCTTCTATCGGTTTGCCGGCGCCGGCAAAGTGATATGAGGGTTCATTACTTGAATTTTTACAAGAGGTTATCGCTCTTTTAATGGCGTCTTCAAATCTCCTCCATTGTGTATATCCCAAAAGAGGCTGAATTTCCCTTGCGCTCCAATACTCTGCTCCATAATCATTTATTTTCTTCAGGTCTTCAAAAGAATTGCTTCCTAGTGATACTAAATTTTTATCCGGCATGCCCTCTCCTGAAATAAAACGATAATATTAGACGCTCACTGGTCACACCGCCTTAAACTCTATCCCAGAATCTTTCATCTGCAATGCGGTATTGGTTTTTAACTGGTCGTTGTTTTTAAAAAGCCTATCGAGGGTAATGACTTTCCCCGGATTTTCCGCAATAACCTTTTTGATAATGCCTTCATTCACTTTTCCCAGCATCAAAGCTATTTCTTTATCATTTACTAGTACATAGCCGTTCTTTTTTTCAATCCTTGCCGTAAGCGGAACGCCGGATTTCAGAAACAGTTCATAAAGCACATCTTCTGTCTTTGCGCGCGCATCGAGAGGCTCAAGGTGTTGCTGTAGCTGCTC
This sequence comes from Thermodesulfobacteriota bacterium, assembly GCA_040757775.1. Taxonomy (NCBI): domain Bacteria; kingdom Pseudomonadati; phylum Thermodesulfobacteriota; species Thermodesulfobacteriota bacterium. The sequence goes on along the minus strand of JBFLWQ010000017.1, from coordinate 44,065 downwards.
GACCAGCTCTTCTTCAGTCTCTATTCCCGAACGCCAGATTTTGAAGTTAGACTCCCGAAGCTTGAAAACCTTAAATCCCAGGTCTTGTTTTTCCGCGTTGCCGTACAGGTCGAGGTTACCTTCCTGCTCTCCTTTGATTTTATTGATTACCCTGCGGATGCGCTCTTTTCCGATTTCCGCGATGGTTTTATAACCGGCTTTATAAGCCTCCGAGTTTTCATCGCATTTTTCGGGAAGCTGAACCATGATGAATTTGCGGTTGTCGTTATCTTCTTTGTTAAGGGCTAAGAAAGCGTGGGCGTTAGTGGCTGGACTGGAGAAGAAATCGAGGATGATATCGTTATCATTAAACCCACCACCTTGTTCTATAAGTATTTTGATTACATCAGAAGGTTTCGGAAATTTTAATGTTTCTGTATTCCTGCCAAGTTTTTCTTCGGTTATATCCAAAGATTTTCCATCCATTTGAAGTTATGGCCGCCTACTTTATACTATTTAAAGGTTTTGTGCCATAACTGATAGCAACAATTTCGATAAGTTCGTCTTTGATACGATAGATAATCCTGTAGTTTCCGTAAATCTTTTCTCTTATGTTCTCATCTCCATATTCCGGAACTATCCTGCCTGATTTGGGAAATTGAGGGATAGCTTTAACTATTTTGATTACTTTTTTGGCAAAAAGGATGGCGTAATATCCAGAATCTTTAGCGATATAACTGCAGATTTCTTCCAGGTTAGAAACTGCCCTTGGAGACCATTTTATCTTGAGAGCCATTTTGACATCCGGTTTTCAACTTCTTCATGCGGGATCCCCTTCCCCTCATCAAGTTCCTTTAATCCGGCATCAACCTGCAATTTAAAATACAATTCCGCCATTATGTCATCAACAGTGACTTCATCTGGAAGAGATTTGACCAATTTTATGACTTCCTGTTTTACCCCAAACATGTTTTTTACCTCCATCAATGTTAAGGAAACTATATCATAATATTAAAAGTTTTAAAAGCAGTCATAATTAAATATTTCAATTCTTAGAAGAAGATAGAACCTCTTTGACCGCCTCATTATAAACTCTCTTCAATGGGACTTTCTTTTCCTTTGCTATCTTCTTACAGTCTTCATATTCAGGTGATACATTAATTACCGCATCATTATCCTGATAAATTTTTACCTTGACCTTCCCAAACCTTGTTTCAACCTCTTTCAATCTGCGGGGTACCTTCACCCTATCCACTTCATAATAACGAACCCCAAAAGATGTTGATTCCTTAAGAATGGTATCAATCACGCGGGATTTATCCCCTCCATGACAAATTACCCTTAACATTACCGAAGGTCTGTTCTTCTTCATCTGAAGGGGCGATAGAGAGACATCAAGGGCGCCTTCCTCAAAGAGCCTTTCCATTAAAAAGTCATAGACCTCAGGATTCATGTCGTCAATGTTAGTTTCAACGACAGTTACCCTGTCAGTCTCTCTTTCTCTTTCATCGTCTCCAAGAACAACTCTGAGTAAATTGGGAACCTCTTGAAACTCTTTGTCCCCCACACCATAGCCTATATCACTTATTATCATCGAAGGCATTCTGCCAAACTTATCCGTTAATGTGGTAATTATGGCTGCCCCGGTAGGGGTAACCAGTTCTCCCATTATACCCGATTCATAGACCGGTTTCCCCTTCAGAAGTTCCATGGTTGCCGGTGCCGGTAGGGGTAGTGCCCCGTGCTGACAGGTTACGAATCCTGAACCTAAAGGAATCCTGGAAGCGTATATCTCCTGAATTCCAAAATGTTTTATTCCAACTGCTGCCCCAACAACATCAACGATAGAATCAACAGCACCTACTTCATGGAAATGTATATCGTCAATATCCTTTTTGTGGATTTTAGCTTCTGCTTCCGCTAAACGCTGGAACACCCTGATACTAAGCTCTTTTGTGTCTTTATCCAATGAACTTCCGTTAATAAGGTTTTTAATATCAGAAAAGCTTCGGTGATGAGAGTCTGTCTCTTTCAGGATTACTTTAACTCTTGAGCCGTTAATCTCCATCCTGGCTTCGGTTGAACAGGTTATTTCATACCCGCTTAAGGACAGCTTATCAAGCTCCTCTTCTAATTTGGTCTTGGGCAGTCCCAAATCCATCATAGCACCCAGAATCATATTTCCACTAATACCGGAAAAGCAGTCAAGATAGGCTATTTTCATACCCTTACACCCTATTTATCAAGCCCGCAATATATCCTGCCCCGAAGCCATTGTCTATATTGACCACAGCAACCCCGGGGGCACAGGAATTCAGCATCCCAAGTAAGGCAGTTACTCCTCCAAAATTTGCTCCATAGCCAATGCTAGTGGGAACTGCAATGATTGGTTTCGATACGAGTCCACCGACTACACTTGGCAGCGCTCCTTCCATTCCTGCCACAACCACCAGAACACTGGCTTGCAGAAGCCTTTCCCGCTGACTCACCAACCGATGTATACCAGCAACTCCAACATCATAAAGGCGATCTACCCGGTTGCCCATCATCTCAGCAACGAGTACAGCCTCGTCAGCAACCGGGATGTCTGATGTACCAGCACTTATGACCAGGATAGTGCCCTTCCCCTCTTCTTTTATTTGTTGATTTATTATTGTAATTGCCCGTGGTTTTGGATAGTATTTTGCCTCTGGGAAAGCCTTTTTTATTTTAAGGGCTTTCTTTTTCTCTATCCTGGTTATTAAGATGTTCTCTCCCTTCTCAACCATCCTTTGGGCTATAGCCATGATATCCCCATCCGACTTTCCCTCACCGAATATTACCTCCGGGAACCCAAGCCTCAAATGGCGGTGGTGATCGATGGTTGCATTACCAATATCTTCAAAGGGTAAAGTCTTCAAGGACTCCAATGCTTCATCAATCCCAACATCCCCTTTTTTAACCCCTTCTAACAGGCATTTTAGCTGTCCTAACTCCATCTGCCCTTCTCCTGCTTCTTTCTTAAACCCTTTATTATGGACAGGTTCCTGATATCGTCTTTGTCGGATTTTTTAGGAGTCTCCAGTATCATGGGGATATCTCGCAATGAAGGGTGGTTTATTAGAAGCCCGAACCCCTTAATGCCTATTTTACCTTTGCCGATATGTTCGTGTCGGTCTATTCCTGCCCCTATCCCCTCCTTTGAATCATTCAGGTGAATTAGCCCCAGCCTATCCAATCCTAAAATTCTACCAATCTCCTCTATTAAGCTGTCTAATGACCTGGTATCTCTAAAATCATAACCTGAAGCGAAACCATGACAGGTATCGAAACATAATCCAAGTGAATCTCTGTCCTTCACAGCATCGATGATCTCCCTTATTTGATACAGATTATAACCGATTGTTGAACCGGAACCGGCAGTATTCTCCAACAAAATCTTTATATTTCTATGCCCGCCGTTTTTTAGCACCAGATTTAACGCATCACGTACTCTCTTTATCCCGTATTGCGCATCTTTATCCCTGGAACTCCCAAGATGGGTTACCAGGAAGGTTGCATCCAGCCTTTTCGCCCTATCTAAATCGACTTTGAAAGAGTCGATGGATCTTTCATATAAATCGTCATCAGGTGAAGCAAGATTAATGAGATAGGATGTGTGGACTGCCAAGGGATGTAGCCCACTTTTTTTTAATCTTTTTCTAAATATCCTAACGTCATCATCAATAAGCGGGGGCACCTTCCAGCCCCGGGGGTTATGGGAGAATATCTGTATAGCGGAGCACCCCAGAGCCTTTGCTCTATCAATAGAGTTAAATATCTTTCCTGAGATAGAGACATGAACCCCTATTCGCAATAGAGATAACCCCCTTTTTCTTACCTGCCTATAGCTATCCTTGCCGCCAGACGTTCCGGTAATCCAGCCTTCATAATCTTTTTTTGGGCAGTCCCAATGTCATAAGAGGACCTCTTAAGTGTGAACTCGCATTCTTTCGCATCATAGATGCCAAAGGCAGCATCAGGAATACCATCTCGGGGTTGTCCCACACTTCCCACGTTAATAATATACCTGTCTTCCTCTTCCAGCCTAACTATTAAGGCTTTTGAAGAGGAAACCTTTCCTTTATCGTCTCTTATGAATACAGCAGGAACATGAGAATGTCCTATAAAACAGATTCGGGTTTGAAATGAATTAAAATTCATAGTTACCTCATCACGGTAAAAGAGGTAGTCCCAATTTTGTGGATTGTATGGTGTAGAGTGAACAAATGTAATATCGTCCCTAATGGAAATTAAGTGAACCCCTGACAGGAAGTTGCGATTTATGGTTGATAACTCCTTTGCCGTCCATTCAATGGCAGCCCTTGCTGCAGAGTTGAAACCGGAGGTATCAGTTAATCCAACGGCTCCGTAATCGTGGTTACCTGCTACCAGTATATCCGCAATATCCTTAAGGAGATCAATACATTCATTGGGATTTGCCCCATACCCAACAATGTCTCCCAAAAATGCTACTCTGTCAATGTCCTCTTTATAGAGACAATCCAAAACGGCATTAAATGCCTCCAAATTTCCGTGAATATCCGATAGGACTGCCCATTTCAACTCTTTATTCCTTTTTCAATCTCTCGTTAGTTCAATCAATACCGGGTATAGGGTTCTTTTTCCTATAAACAATTCCCTGGCATGAGGCAATAAGCTTGTTGTCCTCAGTCGATACATCTATCCTGTATAAGGCTGTCCTTGATGTTAAACTTACCTCTTTCGCCTCTGCTGTCAGAAGTGAACCCTCCGGAGTAGCAGAAATATAAGTAATACTCATATTTAAGGCGACAGCCAGTGTACCGTGAGAATTTGATGCTGCTGCGAAAGCGTGATCTGCCAGGCTGAAGATGGCGCCGCCATGAGCAATGCCCACAAAATTGTTCATACAGCCTTTTAGCTGCATCCTCAGTTTTGAATAACCCTTATTGATCTCTATCAATTCAATGCCTAAAAACCGTGCATAGGGGTCATTTTGGATTTTGCTGGACAAAACCTCCAGGACTTTTTTATCCATCTTTTCTCTCCATCAGCTTATAATATCGGGCGACAAATACACTCTCCCTTTATTCAGAGAGTAAATCAAAAAGACATAAAAGTCAAGGAATTGTCGTATTCCTTGTAATATCCTTCCTGCTGCGTTTACATATGGTCTCAGCTTCTTCAGAATTGGATAGTACTTGCATTTCCAAACAGTATATGCTAATAAATAATCTTTGGAATTTTTACTTGAAAATCCCCATTTGACAGGCGGGACGCCTGTCCTACTGGTTATAAGATCACCACCTATAGTAGCCCGCCAGAGGCGGATCGGCTGTCCTTGCTGCAATTCCTGAATCTGTCAGGAACAGGTTTTCATCATTCTTTGTGAGCCAATGGGTCATGAATGTTTCATTAAGCAGTTCCCTTTATATATTTAGGGCGACTCTCTTGTATCTATAAAGAGGTATTATTATTTTACTACCCTATTCCCCTTTTGCAAGGAGAACAGGGGCTTTCAGACCTTGAGGAGGACTAACATGAAACACATATTCATAATAGGTCCTTTGTTTTTCTTTTTTCTTTATTTTCAGGGTGGTTGTGCTTCTACAGGTATTGCGGAAAGGAGGCTTATAGAGGCTGAAGCAGCTATAAAAGCAGCCAAATCAATGGGAGCTCAATCTATAGCTCCAACGGAAATTAACAGCGCCGAGCTCTACTATGAGCAGGCCAAGCTTTCTCTTCAGGAAGAACCCAGTGCAACAGGTATGGTTGCTTTTTTTCGCGAATCTGATGCTCTAAAAAGGATGTCTATTAAAGATGCATTGCTTGCTAAAGAGGCAGCAGAAAATGCTATTAAAAAGGTCCAGAACCAAAGAGATCAGTCAAAAAAAGAGAGTATATTGCTTGGCAGCAACACAAGCAGTCTAAAGTCTACTCAGGAGGCGCTTCAAAAAGAGAGGGAACAGCCCGGGCAAAAATTAGTCATAGAGGAATCAAAAGCCCCTGAACCAAAGACCATTAAACCAAAACCCCCTGAATTAAAGATTACTGAACCAAAGGCTACTGAACTAAAAACTCCTGAATCAAAGACCATTAAACCCAGGTCCCCTGAATTAAAGGCTACTGAACTAAAAACCCCTGAATCAAAGACCATTGAACTAAAGACTACTAAACCAAAGGCTCCTGAACCAAAGACCATTGAGCCAGAGACACTATATAAGGAGGCATTCTATTTATACAAACAACAAGACTATAAAACGTCGCTAATAACATTTCAACGATTCTTGGAAATGTTTCCTGACCACAGTCTAAGTGACAACGTTCAATACTGGATAGGAGAGTGTTTATACTCACAAAGAAAATACAAGGATGCCATTAAAGCCTTTCAAGCGGTTTTGATTAATTTCAAGGAAGGCAATAAACTTGCCGATGCCCTATTGAAGGTGGGTCTAAGTTATTTTAATCTTCACAATCATCAGAAATCAAAACAGATTTTGCAATCAGTGATAAAACGTTATCCCAAGACCCACGCTGCTATCCTTGCGCGCAAATTTCTTAATGAGCACAAAAATAAGCAATGAGCTAGCCATAGCCTATTCATCCTTGTTGCTAACACTCTATGATCATATCCTTCCTGCGGCTGCTATATAGGCTTTTAGATTTTCCATCAGAGCAGTAAATTTATGGGGTTTCAGGGACTGAATACCGTCGCTTTCAGCATCTTCTGGATTGGGATGTACCTCTATCATCAGGCCATCGGCTCCTGCTGCAATTGCTGCATACGACATCGGAGCTACATATGACCAAAACCCTGTAGCATGACTTGGGTCTACAATTATAGGCAGATGGGTCCTTTCTTTTAAAACCGGAATACAACTCAAGTCCAGGGTATTTCTTGTAGCGGTTTCAAATGTCCTTATGCCTCTCTCACACAAAATCACGTCTTTGTTTCCTTCTGAGAGTATGTATTCTGCTGACATCAAGAATTCCTCTATAGTAGTAGACATGCCTCGTTTTAATAATATGGGTTTATTGTACCTTCCAAGTTTTTTCAGAAGGGCAAAGTTTTGGACATTCCGTGCCCCGACCTGCATAATATCTGAATATTCTGCAACCAGGTCCACGTCTTTAGGGTTCATTATCTCCGTTACAACAGGGAGCCCAACCTTTTCTTTGGCTTTAGCTAGTAAAATCAGCCCCTTTTTTTCTAAGCCTTGAAAACTGTACGGAGAAGTCCGGGGTTTGAAGGCACCGCCACGCAGAATATCTGCACCAGCTTCTTTTACAATATAAGCTGATTTTATAATCTGGTCTTCACTCTCAACAGAACAAGGCCCTGCGATAACTACTATCTTATTACCGCCAATTTCTACTTTGTCATCGATACTGACAATAGTCCCTTCTGGTTTTATGTCACGACTAGCGAGTTTATAAGGCTTAAGGATAGGAACGACCTTATCAACCCCAGAAAGGACTTCCAGGGATTGAAGTTTTGCCTTTCCCCTTTCATCACCGACGGCCCCAATAACATTCCTTTCTACCCCTTGGATAACATGGGGTTTATATCCCAATTTTTCTATCTTTCTCACAACCTCCTCCAGGTCATCTTTTGTTGCCTTTGCTTTCATTACAATTATCATCCCCCTACCTCCTAAATAGCCTTTAAAATAAATAAAAAAGCCATGAGTTTTTACCCATGGCTTAATATAGACTAAATACAGTTTATAAAATAAAAACCATGGGCTTTGCTTTCAGTCTGCCCATGGCCTTGAAATATGTTCTGTTTTATCTTACAAATGTAGTTCAAGGATGCCGGGCAGACTTTATAAAGATAAAATAAAATCGCCAGCAAAATGTCTCGAATATAAAATTTGTAAAATAAAACAACATAACCAACTCCTTTCTTGCTTTTTTATATACTGCTGATTGATTTGTCAAGAAAAAAATATAAATCAGAAAATGCTGTTGACACTCAAAGGAATTTTCTTGTACAAAAGCCTTTTAAAGTCCGAACTCCTTATAAACTTCCCTCTGTATGAGATATTTCAAAATCTCGTTTGTCCCCCCCGCTATTGACAAAGCCCTGGCATCTCTGAAAAACTTTTCTATGGGATACTCTTTTGTCAAACCGATACCCCCCATAATCTGCAATGCATCGTTTACAACACTAAAAGTTCCTTCCGCTGCAAACAACTTAGAAATAGCTGATTCTTTAGAGGCCGTAACCCCTTCTTCTATCATCCTCGCTACCTTAAGGTTCAGGAGCGACATAGCCTCCAAACCTATAGCCATGTCAGCAACCTTGAAATTAACTCCCTCAAATGTCCTAATAGGAACATCAAACTGCTTTCTCTCAGAGGAATATTTGACTGCTATCTCAAAAGCAGCCCTTGCCATTCCGATACCCGCTGCGGCAGCTGCTACCCTCTCTGCATCAAGCTCATAACCGGCAACTATAAAGCCATGATTGAGTTTGCCCAGAATGTTATCTCTGGGAACTTTGAGATTGTTGTATCTTAGATGGGAAACACCAACGCCCACCCAGCCCAAAAGATCAAAGACTTTCACCAGTTCAAAACCCGGATCTGAAGTCTCCGCAATAAACGCAGTCATTCCTTTATGCGCATGCACAGATGGGTCTGTAATTGCGAAGGTAAGAAGGAAATCCGCTTCGCTGCCACAGCCAATAAAGCGTTTTTCCCCCTTTAGTATATAAAAGTCTCCCTCTAAAACAGCTTCAGTCTTTGTCCCTGCCACATCAGACCCGGCCGTAGGTTCTGTCATACCCATGCCTGAAACCCTTTGTCCTGTTGTAATCGGGACTAAGTATTTCTTTTTTTGCTCCTCAGTGCCAAAACGAACGAGAGGATACCCGAGAAAGAGGGATGATGCAATGTGGACAGCGGCTACCCCATAATTTATGGCGCCCAGCTCTTCACACAGGATCATCTCAAATACTACACTCTTACCCTGACCGCCATACTCTTTTGGCATGGATACACCCATGTAACCTTTTTCTCCCAGCTTTTTAACAATCTCCCTGATTTTTATAGTGCCTTCATCAAAATCGTTTGACAGAGGTAGAATCTCAGCAGCCGCATATTCCTTCACCTCAGCCCTGAACTTAATCTCTTCTCCTGAATAAAAGATATCATTGCCTCTCATGCTCGTTACCTCCCTCTCTTGATTCACGACCTCTTAGTGAGTTTGAAACTATGTTAACGCCAGCACAAAACCCCTCCCAAAGTGCCCTGATCACATCACTCTGATCTGTGGAACTCATGGGGGTTTGGTCCATACCTATTAAGATGCTTCTAAATTCGAAACCATAAAAAATTGAATACCAAGTTAGTCGGTTTTTATCCATCCAGTTACAGGGATGAACTTCCCGCTTGCCGGGTCAGCCTTAGAGATTTGCCCTGAACTCATTCCTTTATGATTGGTAGAATTAAAATTTATAGGACCACAGAGCCCCTTCATATCAAAATCTTTCAGTGTCTCAAGAGCCGTTACCAACCGCTCTCCATCTATATCTCTGCCTGCCCTTAAAAGCCCCTCTTTCAAGACTGTTGCCCATATCCAGGCGCCTGTGTGGATTTTTCCCCGATATGGTTTTTCTGTACCAGGCGCATATTTGAGTGTTACCTTCCTCATAAGGGCTATACCCTCACCCTCATCATACCACGATGCCCAGATAGATATTACATAGTATTTTTCTGCTCCCACGGCAGCCATATGTATGACCTCCTCAGATGCTGCTGCCACATTCGCAAAGACAGGCACGTTCATGCCGAACTTTTTCAATTCCCGGAGCAATAAACCGGCAGGTTGGGGGATAAAGCCACACAATATAATATTGTTTACTTTTTCTCTTTTTATACTCATTACCTGGGATGTGGCATCAAGAGAACCAGGGTTTAATATCTCTTTTGTTACGGGAGTCAGTTTATGGAATTTCAGTCTCTCAATTGCAGGATCGAGGTCCAGTTTCCCTGTCTCATTATCAGGATAGACTAAAGCTATCCTGGGGGCTGTAGTGTCAAGGTTTTTTACCATGTAATCGACGAGCGTCCTCATCGTGTTTTGATAGATTTCATAGACACCAAAGACGTATCTTTTTAGAGGCAAGACGCATCGCTCCTGAGGCGGTATCGGCATAGTGGGGAGCTTCTCTTTTTCCATATGTCGAAGGAGACTCAAGGTTGCTGTCGATGAACTTGGACCAATTAATGCTAATATATTATCCCTGTAAAGCAGTTTTTTGAAGGCAGCTATTGCCATGGGGACTGCATACCTGTCGTCTTCAACTATAACCTTTACCTTCCTGCCATGAATTCCACCCTGTTCATCGGCATATCTGAAAACCCTTTTTATAGCGTCTGTCATGGGCACGGTGACATTTGCAGCGGGGCCGGTTTGATCCAAAATTACCCCGATCTTTAATGTATCATCGGTTACACCTCTTGTTTCCCCAGCATATCCCTCTGTTCTGGTCAATGCCAATAAACATATAATTGCTACACAGATGCTGGAAAGCAATTTGAAAATTACCTTCATCATATTACCTCCCCCCTGTTTAACAGAGACTGTGTTTATGGGAAAATACATTCAGAAAGACCGTCATCAATAAGAAGCCCTCTTTATCGCCTGTGTCATCTTCAGGTATGTGGCGTAGTCAATATACTCCTTCTTTTCTACGTACTGTTCTATGGGAAAGGCTTTATCCCTCTTCCTCTCTATTTCACCATCAACGAGAATACTAATGGCACTGCTGATACCAGAACCGTAAGAGACCAGCAGTATGCGCTCTCGTGCCTTCGCTTTTCCCAGTACTGCAGCCAGACCAGCAAAGATTGAGCATGAACCTAAATCGCCAAAGAATGGATAAATCATGCCTAAGGCTGTCTGTTCCTTTGTTGCCCCCAATTTTTTCGCCACTGATGCCGGTAATTTCGGGTCGGGTTGCTGGAAAATCATATAACTGTAGTCACCGCTCTTCTTGCCCAACTTCTTAAGAAGTCCGCTAGCTGCCTCCAGTGTATGTTTTTCGTATCCCTGTTCCCTGCCAAACCTGTTATCAAAATAATCCGACACATGTGAATCAGATACAGCGCGCCATCTGTCTGTAATCACCGTGAAGTAACTATTTACGTCTTCAATGCAGCATATAGCTCCATCTTTGCCGACCACGAGCGCCACTGCACCCGCACCAAAACTCACTTCCCCTTCTGAACCCGGGGCTGCTGCCCTATTTTCCGCTCCAATTACCAGCCCGTAACCGATTCTCTTTGCATTTATTGCGTCCATACAACCCAGCAACGCTGCTGCACCCGCATTGAGAGAACCGGAATAGTCAACCATCGACGCCTTGGTGTCCAATTCGAATATTTCCGCAATGATTGTGGAGAGGTACTTCTCTATATACGGAGAAGAACTGGTTCCTATGTGTATGGAACCTATCTCTGACGGCTGGATTCCGCTATGTTTGATGGCCTTATCTGCCGCCTCGACGGCCATAGTTACAACGTCTTCATCCGTTCCGCATACTGATTTTTCCCCTTTCTCTCCTCCACCCCATACCTTGACCGGTTCCTCCTTTTTGAGCCTATATCTGGGAATATACACACCATATCCTAAAATACCAACCATCGGTTGACCTCCTTCTCAATATTTACGGTGTTCGTGACAGGATATTGATGCAAGAAACACCAAATCCCGTACCGCCGACGTTATGTTGCAGACCAATACCGTTTCTCAATTTTACCTGCCTCTCTCCAACTTCCTCCCGGAGCTGCCAGTAACACTCACATACCTGTGAAATGCCCGTTGCCCCTACCGGATGCCCGTGTGCCTTCAATCCACCGGCAGTCTGAACGGGAAGTTCCCCATTCAGATCAAAATATCCCTCCATCATTAATTTTCCAGCCTCACCCTTCCTGCAAAAACCTATGTCTTCAATATTCATAAGCTCTGTATTGGTAAAACAATCGTGAACCTCTGCGAAGTCCACATCCCCAGGTTTTATCCCTGCCATTTCAAATGCCCCCCTGGCAGCTCTCACCGTAGCCAACATCTCTGTGAAATTGTGTTTGTCCCAGTAAAAGGAATGATCCATACCCACATGTGTACCGAGGATATAGACCGGTTTATCGGTATATCTTGTAGCAATATCAGAACGGCAGAGAACAACCGCAGCCGCACCATCCGTCTGGGGACAACAGTCCAGAAGATGCAGGGGCCAGCAAACCATGGGACTCTTCAATACGTCCTCTATGGTAACCTCATATCTGTAATGAGCAAGGGGATCTAACGACCCATTGTGGTGGTTCTTCACGGCAACCCGTGCAAACTGCTCCATAGTACACCCAAACTCGTGCATCTGCCTCACAGCATAGACAGCCTGCATCGCCGGAGCGGTTGATCCCCATGTCCATGCAGGGCTTCCCCCAAAGCCGGCGGACCCGATTGCAATGAGTGACTCTGAACCAGGTTTCTCCCTCATCTTCTCTGTCCCAAGTACCAGGACAACATCGTAAAGACCCGAAGCAACCCCGATTGCTCCGTGCCTCACCGCATCGGAACCTGTCGGACAACCATTTTCAACCCTGGTAATCGGTATCTCTGCATTACCTATCTGAGAAGAGAGCCATGAACCGCTAAAAGCAGTAGCCCCAAATTGCGATATACCAGAATTTGCCAGCCAGGCTGCTTTAATCTCTTTTGGATCGATTCCCTTATCTACACTCTTTATACAATCAATAAATGCCTCCTGAGCCATGGTTTCCAGGCTCTTATCATACCACTCCCCGAACGGGATCATCCCGGCACCTACGATAGCAACCTTTCCCCTGATGCTCATCTTAACCCTCCTCCATTAATCTAAATTTATATCCATACAGATCCACTCCCCTGTCACTTAGTATCTTCCTGAAAACCAGTTCAACCTTCGCTCCTATTTTGACATCTTCCGGACTTTTCACATCGGTAATCAAACCCTGATACCTTCCACCACCGTCGAGATCGACTATGGCAAGGGCTGCCGGTGGTTCAATCTGGGGAGGCAAGACATAGTTTATGCAGTATGTGTGCACAGTCCCCCTTCTATTCAGTTTATGCTCATTGTTGTTAAAGCTCCCACAGATCGGACAGATCTTTCTCCGTGGATAGGTAATGTGACCACAGTCAGCACATTTCGAACCTATCAGACGATAGGTTTCCGGCTGTAATCTCCAATGAAACGGCGACGGCGGCGCTGGTAAGTTTTCTGCCATAAGAATACCCCTCCTTTCAGATGAATTATTTCTTTTTGTTATTCAAGCTTGATGATTGTGAAAATCTTGTACAAAAGTATAAAGATGTCTATGAATGTAAATAGTTTTAGAATATTTTGACCAATACCAGCAGAGACTATGAACTTCTCAGAGGGGAGGTTGAACTTGATGAGAATTACTTCGGAGGTAGACGCAAAAGGAAAAGGGATAAAGCTACACTCAACAAGATCCCTGTCTTTGGTATCTTTGAAAGAAATGGGTTAAATGTCTGTTTTTTTCTTATGGTTCCATTTAGCAAAGTTTGATGAGAAAAGTCAAGAGAAAATATCTGAAAAAAACAGACAAAAATCAGAAAATGCTTGACAATCGGAATCTATTATGTTACTGAAATATACACTTTATTTAGGGGGCTTTAATAGTATGAGCAATAAAGAGTTTTCCTGTAGTTACGATAGCAATTGGTGGTGGTGGAACAATTACATACTAGGGATTTGTCCGCCTCCATCCCCCTGATGATATTAACATTTAAACCCGACAAAAGGGCCGTGGGCAAATCCTGAAGCCCACGGCTTTTCTTTTTTATTTTAAAGCCATGGGCATCCTCTGTTGCTCATGGCTTTTTTTATAAGGAGATCTTTCAACAAAAGATTAATTTAGCCAATAGCTATTTATTTAGAAAGGAGGTGAATAACATAGCATTTCCAGAAATGATTTTAGGGATAACTGGAAGGATATTCCTCCAGCAAATTCTTTTGGATAAAAGGAGAAGATGATGAAAGAAACTAAGATATTGTTGAGTGAAAAAGAGTTGCCTCAGAAGTGGTATAACGTCCAGGCGGATCTGCCCAAACCGCTTATGCCGCCATTAAATCCAGGAACAGGTCAACCAGTAGGTCCTCAGGACCTGGCTCCAATATTTCCTATGGGGCTTATTGAACAAGAGGTAAGCCAGGAACGCTGGATAGAGATACCGGATGAAATCCTGGATATTTACAAATTGTGGAGGCCAACTCCTTTGCATAGAGCAAAGAGACTGGAAAAGGCATTAGGAACCCCTGCCAGAATATACTATAAGAACGAGAGTGTTAGCCCTCCGGGAAGCCATAAGCCAAATACTGCTGTTGCCCAGGCATATTACAACAAGAAAGAAGGAGTGAGAAGGATTGCTACGGAGACAGGGGCAGGACAGTGGGGAAGCGCTCTGGCTTTTGCCTGTAAGCTCTTTGATATAGAATGCACCGTCTATATGGTAAAGGTGAGCTATGAGCAAAAACCTTACCGAAGGTCTTTGATGCACGCATGGGGGGCAACAGTACATCCATCTCCGACTAAACTGACCAATGCCGGGAGGACCATTCTAGAAAAAGACCCAAATACGTTAGGAAGTCTTGGGATAGCCATTTCAGAAGCAATAGAGGATGCAGCTACCCACGATGATACCAAATATTCTCTGGGGAGCGTGTTAAATCATGTTTTATTACATCAAACCATTATTGGTTTAGAGGTAAAAGAACAGCTGAAATTAGCAGGGGAATCCCCGGATATTCTGATCGGTTGTGTTGGCGGAGGGAGCAACTTTGCAGGGTTCTGTTTCCCATTTGTCAAAGATAAGCTGGACGGTAAAGATATGAGGATAATTGCGGTAGAACCTACCTCATGTCCTACATTGACCAAGGGACCTTACCGCTATGATTTTGGTGACACTGCCCAGATGACACCACTATTAATGATGTACACCTTAGGACATACCTTTGTTCCGCCAGGCATCCATGCCGGAGGATTGAGGTATCACGGTGATGCTCCTCTTCTCTGTCTTTTGGTAAATCAAGGGGTTATTGAAGCAAGGGCATATCATCAAAATCCCGTCTTTGAAGCAGCGATGCGATTTGCCCAAACCGAAGGAATTATTCCTGCTCCTGAAACAGCCCATGCAATAAAGGGCGCTGTTGACGAAGCTTTGAGATGTAAAGAGACAGGAGAGGAAAAGTGTATTGTTATTGCCTTCAGTGGCCATGGACACTTTGACCTGGCAGCTTACGATGCCTACATTGCAGGTAAACTCGAAGATTTTGAGTATCCTGAGGAGATGATAAAAGAGGCATTGAAGAATCTGCCGAATATTTAAACAACAACGGGCTTAAGCCCGCTGTGTGTAAACTGACAAGAATGGGGGCAGCCCGTAAGGGCTGTTCCCCTGTCTGAAAGGAACGAAATTACAAATGTACTTCCCCTCTTTTGAAGAGTTTTCCAGAAAAGCAAAAGAAGGTAACCTTATACCTGTATACAGAGATATCCTGGCAGATATGGAGACCCCGGTCTCTGCATTTCAAAAGATAAACGGCGGCAAATATTCATTCCTGCTGGAAAGCGTGGAGGGGGGTGAAAAATGGGCCAGATACAGTTTCCTTGGCTTCAACCCCTCTATAATCTTTAGAAGCAAAGGGAACACGGTAGAAATTATCAGTGGCAAAAATACAGAAGAGTGGAAAAATGTGAAATCCCCCCTCGATAAATTAAGGGATTTAATGAGGGAATATAAACCTGTAACGATGGACGGACTCCCCAGGTTTTTTGGCGGAGCGGTGGGCTATTTGAGTTATGACATGGTGAGATTCTTTGAAGAATTACCCGACAATACCACCGATGACCTTAACATATACGACAGCTTCTTTGTGATTACAGACACCATCCTGATATTTGACAGCCTGAAACAAACCATGAAAGTTGTGTCCAATGTTTACTTAAACGATGGGTGTGACCTGGAGAGCGTATACAGAGAGGCTGCAAGAAAGATAGATTCCATAGTCTCAAAGTTAAAAGAACCTCTGAGCAGAGAATCAATACCGATTACCCGTCAACCAAGCCTCAATATCACATCGAATCTTTCAAAAGAGGAGTTTGAAAATATAGTAGCAAAAGCAAAAGAGCATATCGTGGCAGGGGATATTATACAGGTAGTCCTTTCACAGCGATTCCAGACACAGGCTGATATAGACCCCATGAACATCTATCGGAGTTTAAGGATTATAAATCCCTCACCCTATATGTTCTACTTAAAGTTCGATGACTTGATGGTAGTAGGATCATCCCCGGAGGTTATGGTTAGGGTTGAAAACAATCGCATTGCCCTTAGACCTATTGCTGGCACGCGCCCAAGGGGTAAAACCCCTGAAGATGACCAGGCACTGGAGAAGGATTTGCTTCAGGACCCTAAGGAGATTGCAGAACATATAATGCTGGTAGACCTTGGGCGAAATGATGTGGGTAGAGTAGCAAAAACAGCAACAGTCAACGTCAACGAACTTATGGTAATAGAAAGATACTCCCATGTAATGCATATAGTCTCAAATGTCCAGGGAGTTCTTGCTGACGATAAGGATTGTTTTGATGTTCTTAAGGCATGTTTCCCCGCAGGAACGGTTTCCGGTGCTCCTAAAGTGAGGGCGATGGAGATAATCGAAGATTTGGAACCTGCCAGGAGAGGCCCTTATGCCGGTGCCGTAGGGTACTTTAGCTTTTCCGCCAATATGGATTTTTGTATTACAATTAGGACAGTGATAATAAAGGATCGCACTATATATATTCAGGTAGGCGCCGGTATCGTTGCTGATTCAGAACCAGATAAAGAGTGGTCGGAAACAGTAAATAAGGCTAAGGCTATGATGAAAGCCCTTGAGATGGCTAAAGATGGATTGGGTTAAAAGATGCTTTTGATGATTGATAATTATGATTCTTTTACTTATAACCTGGTCCAGTACCTTGAAGAACTGGGTGAGGAAGTCAGGGTGTTTAGAAACGATAAGATAAGTATGGAAGATATTGACAGTCTGAAACCCCGGGGACTGACTATTTCACCTGGGCCTGGCAGACCCAAAGAAGCTGGCATCTCATTGGCTGCAATCAGACACTTCGCCGGCAAGATACCAATCCTTGGTGTATGCTTAGGGCATCAGTCGATTGGAGAGGCATTCGGCGGAAGGGTCATTAAAGCTAAAAACATAATGCATGGTAAGACCTCCCTTATACATCATGACAATGAAGGGGTCTATAAAGACCTGCCAAATCCCTTCGAGGCTACAAGATACCACTCATTGGTCATCGATAAAGCCACTCTTCCTGCCTGTCTCAAGGTAAGTGCAGAGAGTGAAGATGGCGAAATAATGGGAGTCAGGCACAAAGAATACCCCATAGAGGGGATTCAATTCCACCCGGAGTCTATCCTGACCAGGGTGGGAAAAGGCCTTTTGAAGAATTTTCTGAAGAGTATCAGTGATTTAGACAGTAGACCATAGACTAAAGTCCAATTTCTGAATTGCAATTGCTACTATTGAATATCAAGAGGAGACAGCTATCATGATTACAGAGGCAATAGGAAAGGTGATCGAGGGGAATAACCTGTCCGAATCAGAGATGGTAGGAGTAATGAACCAGATAATGAGCGGAGAGGCAACCCCTGCCCAGATAGCCTCGTTCATTACTGCCCTGCGAATGAAGGGAGAAACCATAGAGGAGATTACCGGTGCAGCCAGGGTTATGCGTGAAAAGGCTATCAAGATAAACACAAACTCTCCCACGGTTATAGATACATGCGGAACCGGTGGAGATGGGGCCAATACCTTTAACATATCTACCACTTCAGCATTTGTAGCAGCAGGGGCTGGTATAACTGTAGCAAAACACGGGAACAGATCTGTATCAAGCAACTGTGGAAGCGCAGATGTCTTAAAGGCTTTGGGAGTAAACATCGAAGCAGGTGCAAGCATAGTAGAAAGATGCCTCAATGAAAATGGTATCGGCTTCCTCTTTGCTCCTCTGCTTCACGGAGCAATGAAATATGCAATCGGACCCCGGCGGGAGATTGGTATAAGAACTGTCTTCAATATATTGGGGCCATTGACCAACCCTGCAGGGGCTTCTGCCCAGGTGATAGGTATATATTCCAAAGAGCTGACAGAAAAATTGGCTGCTGTTTTGGGTAATCTGGGGAGCCAACATGCCTTTGTAGTCCATGGTGAGGATGGGCTGGACGAGATCAGTCTAAGTTCTAAGACAAAAGTCTCTGAGCTAAAGAACGGAAAGGTGGATACCTATTGGATAAAACCAGAGGATTTCAGTATTGAGCGATGCCGGGCTGAAGACCTGCTTGGAGGAAGCCCTGAAGAAAACGCCAGTATTACTCTGGGGGTTCTCAGGGGTGAAAAAGGACCGAAAAGGGATATAATTCTCCTCAATGCCGCCGCCGCTATTGTAGCCGGTGGAAAGGCAGAAACTTTTATCGAAGGTGTCAGGGTTGCAGAAGAGTCCATAGACAGCGGTTCTGCCATGAAGAAACTGGAAGGGCTTGTGAAAATTAGCAATAAATAGTGAACGGGAAAAGGTAAAAGGTGAAAGGTGAAAGGTATTTTTTTAGATGAGATTATCAACCATAAAAAGAAAGAACTTTTTGAGACAAAAAAGAAGTGTTCGATCGATGAGCTCAAAAGCCGGATAAGCAAGCCACCTCCTGTAAGAGACATCAAGTTTGCTCTGACATCGCCGTCAACCCCAATAAAGATTATTGCCGAGGTAAAGAAGGCATCGCCATCCAAAGGGATAATCAGGGAAGATTTTGATCCGGTTGAGATTGCAAAGATATATGAGGCCAATGGGGCATCGGCCATATCCGTACTTACCGAAGAGAACTTCTTTTATGGAAGCCTCGATTACCTCAAAAAAATAAGAGAGATGACTGCTATTCCTCTTCTGGGTAAGGATTTTATCTTTGATGAGTATCAGGTTTATCAGGCACGTACTTACGGTGCCGATGCCTTCTTATTGATTGCAGCGATATTGAACGATAGTGAGTTGAAGGATCTTTTAAAAACCGGAAGAGAGCTGGGCATGCAGGCTCTTGTGGAAGTCCACAACCTTGAAGAATTGAAGAGGGTTCTTCAAACAGAGGCTGAAATTATCGGCATAAACAACCGGGATCTGAAAACCTTCAAAACCGACATAGCAACAACAGAACGTCTCATCAAAGAAATCTCGCAGGATAAGATTGTGGTGAGTGAAAGCGGCATCAATACAGCCGAAGATATTTCAAGGTTAAGGGAGTGCGGGGCACATGCCTTTCTCATAGGCGAGAGTCTTATGAGGGAGAGGGATATAGCCAAAAAGCTCACCGAACTCCTGTCTATACAATAATAGAGAACTCATACACTTACCCTTTATTTACGATACCATTTTAACATTAATTACTCTTAATAACTTAATCAAGGCAATATCCTCTTTCAAAACTTCAGGCAAAGATAAGAGTAGAAATTACAACGTATTTATAGTAAACTATATCTTAAGAAGATGATAAAAAACCCGGAACTACTTAAAAAATTCGAAAATAGCCTTGTTAGGGATGAAGGAAAGCTACCCTTTCAACAGTCCATTAAGCTCTTTACATCTATGTGGAACGAGGGGGTAACACTTGGTGTGCTTCCTCCTAAAGAACCTTTGGAAGGAATAGATGTAGATATAAAGATTGCGAAAGTGCTTAATTCATGTTTGAAAAACTCCTGTGCCAAATAGGTGCAAGCCTAGACAGATACAGTCTTCCCTATATGATTATCGGGGGACAGGCTGTATTGCTTCACGGAGAACCCCGCCTCACCAGAGATATAGATATTACTCTAGGTGTGAATACCGATTGTCTCGGTGAACTTCTTTCTGTTCTACAAGAACTCCAACTCAAACCTATCCCCAACGATATAGAATCATTTGTTACACAAACCATGGTTCTGCCCGCCTTAGATGAAGCTACCGGCATAAGGGTTGACTTTATCTTCTCATTTACTCCTTATGAAACAGAAGCAATAAAAAGAGCAGAAAAGGTAACGATACTGGACCAGAAAGTCAATTTTGCCTCTGCCGAAGATCTGATAATCCACAAAATCTTCTCAGGCAGACCTAGGGACATAGAGGATGTTAAGACAATTATTCTGAAAAACCCGAAGATCGATATTCAACACATACGAGTCTGGCTTAAGGAATTCGATGCATCTTCTGGCGAAAAGGAGTTTTTGAGGACATTTGAGGAGGTATTTAAAGAGTTAGAGGGTTGAGGGAGTTGAGTGTTCCAGTACAAAACAGAGCATTTCAATTGCATTGCAAATTTACCTTGCAATTTTGCAATGCAAATGGTAGTATCTCGATATGGAATTTATAAAGCGAAACATTACCGATGTTTTTTTGTCGAAAATAAAGCAAGAGCGGACAGTTGTACTTACCGGAGCCAGGCAGACGGGTAAAACGACTCTTTGTGAAGGTATTCTTCCTCAATGCATAAATCAACCCCATACCTATATATCCTTTGATGACCCTGATGAGAGGCTTCGATTTCAAAACTCGGCAATATCTATCCTTGAGTTGCTTGACACTCCTTTAGTAATACTCGATGAAGTTCAGAAGATACCAGCATTGTTTGATTCATTAAAATATGTCATAGACAGGCAGAAAAGAAACCTGGCTTCTCAAAAAAAGGTTTTCATTCTGACAGGATCATCACAACTGCTTTTACTTAAGGATGTCAAGGAAACCCTTGCAGGAAGAGTTGCTTTATTGAATCTATTTCCATTTTCACTTTCTGAGGTCTCGGAAGGTCCCCCGACTCCACTGCTCACAAGAATCTGGAAACAGGGTAAGTTAGAAAAAGAAGATGTTGAAGTGCCAAACATTTTTCCCCCCGAAAAAATTCGCAGCGTGACGGCTGTGACCAGAGAACATCAAAAATGGGGAGGCTATCCTCCCGTATGGCAGATGAAGGATGCCTCAGATAAAATTAATTGGCTGAAGGACTATCGAAAAACATACCTGGAGAGGGACATTTCGGATGTTGGGCAGGTAACAAATATAGATACCTTTGCTTTAGCTCAGAAGTTTCTATGCGCCCGCACGGGACAACTCCTTTCAATCAGTGAGGTTGCCCGGGATTTATCCGTGGCAGTAAATACAGTAAAAAGATACATAAATCTGCTGGTAATGTCTTTTCAATGCTATTTAGTACCTCCATATTACGAAAATATAGGCAAGCGTTTCGTTAAAAGCCCTAAAATATATTTTCCTGATCTTGGTCTGAATAGAGTGATACTGGGAGAGATGGCAATAAACTCAGGGGCTACTTATGAAACTTGGGTCTTCTCGGAGCTTCTCAAATGGAAACACTTGCAGCTTGTAGAGCCTGACATATATTTTTATCGGACCGCAGGAGGTATGGAAATAGATTTCCTGATAACAGGAGAAGAAATACTGTTGCCCATTGAGGTGAAATATTCATCTCAAATTGCTCACGCTGATGGTAGAAGTATGGAATCTTTTATGATTGATTACAGAAAACATGCGCCGATAGGACTTATCGTTTATTCGGGCAGAGAGGTCGTTGAAATAAGAAAGAATATCTGGGCAGTTCCTGACTGGCTCTTACTTGGTGGTATTTAAAGAGCTAAAAAGTTGAGGGACACATGCCTTTCTAATCGGTTAGAGTTTGATGAGGAAGAAAGATATAGCAAAAAAGCTTACCGAACTTCTGTCGTTAGAATAGAGAAAATCCCATCTTTTTGCGTATCAAATTAAATGGTCTCTTTCCCCATTTAATGGGTCTTGACTAGAACATAGTGTTCAAATGTGGTATAAACCTAGTCATGACAATGAAAAACAAGTATGTAAAACGTTCAAGAATTTCTGAGGCAAAATTTAGGGAACTTGTAAGGCATTTTTATCTAGATATTCCCTCTCAGAATATTGCTTTTTTAATAAGGGTCTTGATAGTTTCTGCCCAGTGGAAACTGAACGTGGTCGTTATATATATTCTGTCCCATAATTTGCCGTAGACGCACTGATCCAATTCCTTAACAAATTGGACCTCGTGGCCGCGCTGTCAGTGAAATGCTAGATATAATTTCAGATTATTACAGCAGGAATTAAGATAAAGGGCATATGTCTATGCCGAGCAGAACAATCGGCATATCAAATAGTTGGTGCAGATATTTGAACTCCTTGAAGGCTTTGTCAAAATGCATCATTCCGGAATAAGTCTTACAGCCCCTCTGTAATGCTTTCTGTTTCCCAATCTCACATAGAACATTCGCAAAACCCAGCGTCGGTGTGACAAGGATTCCTAAATGAATCTGCTTTGAGAAATATGAAAGCATGAATTTAATATAGTCCTGATAATAGGCTCTTGCGTTACCAAATTCAACTTCAACCTGAATGCTATCTTTTCTGAAATCACATTTTAGATCAAGCTCCGGAATAGCTTTGATTTCCCTCAACCATTCATGCTCTGAAAATCCCCGTTCGATTTCGCGATTGTAGAACGATTGGCCTTCATCCACTTTGAAGCTAATCCCGTTTATTATTTTTTCTACTTCCTCAAAGGTAGCATCTCCCTTTAAGGAGGCTTGATTCGTCTTGTGATACATGGAATCTGCAACATAGAGCTTCGTATTATGTGACATACCAATGGTGATCGGTAATAACTTGAAAATATCGGGTGCTAACTTCCGAAACTCGAGGAATTCGCCAATTGAACCATTCTTTGTTTCGACAAAAACTTCGTTCAGCCAATCCACAAAAGACGCATGCGTTTTGTTAGTATATTTAATCTGGACATGTTTTCTAACGTTATCCAATCTTCTGAGTATGGCAGTTACTGATTGGTTATTACTATATAAGAGCGTAATTTCCTTTTTTTGACCCGAATCAGGGCTGTCAAAAAAACTCTCAAAGTTTTTATGTATAGTGATTCCTTCTTTGAGAGTCGATTTTCCGATAAGATGCTTGAATATCACCGTCATTTCATGATCCACCTTCAGTAAGTTATGCAATACCATTTTCTTGCATTATTACGGTAGGGTTGGGTCTGCTACAAAAAAAGTAGATCCAGCTCCCCTAAAGGACGGCTCTCCAAACCATCAATCACATCCTCAATTTTTTCGGAAAGCTTTGACTTAAGTGCATGTCAGTTCTGGGGACACAATACTCAACTCAGCCATGTTTCTTTTTCGACCCCTGCTTTTGCGGTCGAAGCATCCGTCCCCTTGCTATTCTAAAAATTGTAAACTAATTCACAAATGGACGTTCCTACTTATTATTTTATTTACTCTCCATTTCCACATTGTATTCTTTAACGTAATACGACTAGTCTTAAACAATAAAAGCGCCCTTCTTCTTTGCTCTCTGTAATCTCAGGAACTAAAGAAAGACGCCTTCATAATTACCCCGCTGTGATTAAGGGTTACAAAATTATCACTGTTAATCAACCATCTACTTACCTATACCTCAATTATCGGGTAAAATCCAGTCTTTTTTGTATTTTGTCATAGAGGGTTATGTATAACTAGGTGTATTTTTTGCCCTTTTCTCTTAGAATCACCGTTAATATCATCCATGTTTCCCGCACACGTGGGGATGAACCGCTTCTTGCTCATTGCTCATCACTCGTTGCTCAATGTTCCCCACACACGGCTACAAATCGTCGCTGCAGATTAAACGGTCGGACATAAGCCCCCCAATTCAACCCTCACCTTTTTTACCTTGACATCCTTTCCCACTTCTAATACTCTTTTTATAAACAATTCTGTCCTTTAAATGCTCTCTAACAAGCTAAAATTACAATCATTTTAGTAGCCACTACTTTAAATTTCAATATTATTAGCCTGTTCTGAAAAATGAAAAATTTAGCTCCCCTTTCCCTATTTTTGGTCATATGGATTCTCGTCTGGTGTTATGGGTATTCCTTCTCTCAAGACATAATATTAGGGGATCAAAAGATCGATAAAGGACCTATAAAGATAAAAGCAGATAAGTTAGAGTTTGATAGCAAAAAGAATACATATACAACCGAGGGAAATGTGGAAATTGTCCAGGACAACAGGGTATTAAAGGCAGATATGATAAAGTTAAATCAGGAGACTAAAGAGGCGGAAGCAACTGGCAATATTACCTTGACCACTGAAGAGGATACGTTGAAGACTAACAGGATGGAGATTAACCTGGACACCCAGAGGGGCACTATCTATGATGGGAGGCTATTTTTTAAGAGAGAGAATTTGCACCTGACTGGGAAAAAGATTGAGAAATGGGATAAAGACAGGTATCGTATAATTGATGGGGCGTTTACCACATGCGATAGTCCCTCTCCTCCATGGAAATTTACCGCTAAAGAAGTAAATGTAACCATAGAGGGTTATGCCACTGTTAAACATGCCGCCTTCTATATAAAAGATATACCTGTTCTCTATCTGCCCTACATAATTTACCCTGCGAAGATCAAAAGGCAGACAGGTCTTTTGATCCCCTCTATTGGATATTCCAATGAAGGGGGGGAAGAGATAACCCTTCCTTTCTTTTGGGCAATCTCAGAGAACATGGATGCCACTTTTTCCCTGGATTACCGAAGCAAAAGAGGGGTAGGAGAGGCACTGGAGTACCGTTATATATTCAGCAGGAATAGTTTTGGGAACTTTTATCTCTATAATATGAGAGAGACAGACAGTTACAGAGATTGGAAGGAAGAAAGGAAGGGAGAAGAGCTCATTAGTGGCAATGATAGGACGATGCTCAGGTACCGGCATGAACAGTATTTCGATCCTTCCTTCTATGCGAAGGCTGATGTTACCCATGTAAGTGATAGGGACTTTTTCAAAGATTTTGGCAAAGTTGTTGATGACAGATCCAAAGAAAAACTGGAATCGACTGTTTTTGCAACTAAACTCTGGCAGAAATTTAGCCTAAATTCCGCGTTTATGTATACCGAAGACCTGGAAAAAGAGGATAAAGCTACCCTCCAGAGTCTCCCAAGGGTGGAGTTTAACGCTTCAAAACAGAGTATTCTGGGGTCCCCTCTGTTTTATAGTCTTACATCTGCTTTAGATAATTTTTGGCGGGAAGAAGGAGAAAGAGGACAGAGGGTAGATATTTATCCAAAGTTGCTGTATACTTTTCATACGGACTATTTTGAATTAAAGCCGGAGATCGGGGGTAGAGAGACAATATACAGGCTCAGTGAAGGAGAGGATAAGATTTATACCAGAGGAATCTATGATCTTAATCTTGGATTAACTACTGGATTTCAAAGGATATTTGATGTTGATGGAGAAAGACTTAAAAAATTAAAACACTCCATTAAACCAGAGTTAAAGTATATGTTTATCCCGGATGTGGACCAGGGAAGCCTTCCAAACTTTGATTCTGTTGATAGAATTGATAAAAAAAACTCCCTTACCTATTCCCTTATCAGCAATCTCACAGGGAAAATATATGAAGGAACAGATGACCCGTATTACCACAATCTTGTCAGGGTAAAACTCAGCCAGAGCTACAATTTCTCTGAAGCAGGAACATCTACCGATGAGTCTCACCGTGTCTTCTCTCCAGTGTCGGGCGAACTGGACATATATCCAACTAAAAACACCTCCTTAAGGCTGGATGGGGAGTATAATACTTACGATAGCGAATTTACAGCATATAATGTCTTGATAGGCTTAAAGGATGAACGGGGAGATTCCCTTGATCTCGAATACAGGGATACAAAGGGGCAATTTGAGAATATTAATACAAAGCTAAAAGTTAAGCTTTCGGATTCCGTGGACTTGAATATAGAAAATAGATACTCAACGCTGGAAAAATTATCTTTAGAGACGATTTTTGGCATTAACTATAAAGCCCAATGCTGGGGGGTAAGGGGAGACTATTCAGATAGGGTAGTTGAGAATGAAGACAGAAGGGAACAGAGATTCATGATTTTCTTTTCCCTTACCGGTCTTAGTGAGGCTGGAAAATAGGGGACTTCTTCAAATCTCTTGGCAGGTTGTGCAAGGGGCTCGAATAATTAACCAAAATTATAGGAGGGATTATTTATGGCTAGCCAGGTATTTTACTCGGACTTACGGGTTACTCCCAAAGAAAATATCTTCGTTAAATTGGCTTCTCTCTTGGATCGTATAGGTTTAAATTCTAAAATCAAGAAAGGAAGTTTAGTTGCTATAAAGGTGCATTTTGGTGAACGGGGTAATACGAGTTATATAAGTCCTGTTTTGATAAGGCAGATAGTTAACACTGTGAAGGAACATGGAGGAAAGCCGTTTCTCACTGACTGCAGCACCCTTTACCACCTGGGCAGGGGTGATGCCGTCTCTCATATAATAACGGCTATTGAGAACGGTTTTGACTATTCTGTAGTCGGTGCACCTTTGATAATCGGTGACGGGCTCAATGGGGGCAGTTCTGTTAAGGTCAAGATCAACAAAGGAATGCTTAAAGAGGTAAGTATCGGACATGATATATTTCATAGTGACAGCATAATCAGCGTCGCACATTTTAAGGCACATGAGCTTGCTGGCTTTGGAGGAACCATAAAGAACGTTGGGATGGGCTGTGCCTCCCGGGTAGGGAAGCTCCAACAGCATTCAAATGTCAATCCAGTGGTTAACACAAAAATCTGTGTTGGCTGCGGTGAGTGCCTCAGCTGGTGTGCTCAGGGGGCTATGTCAATCGTGGATAAAAAGTCAAGGATTGATCCTGAAAGATGCGTAGGTTGTGGAGAATGTTTTTTGATCTGTAAAGAAGGGGCTATTCAGGTCAAATGGAATGAGACGGGCAGCGTTTTCCAGAAGAAGATGGTAGAATATACCCTTGGTGTGCTTAAGGGCAAAGAAAAGAAGTCAATATTTATAAATTTCATTACCCATGTTAGCCCTGCATGTGACTGTTATCCATGTTCTGATGTACCTATTGTCCCTGACGTGGGTATCGTTATTTCCACTGATCCTGTGGCTATTGACCAGGCATCCGTAGACCTGGTTAATCAGCAGACGGGCAATCGAAATTCGGCATTGAAGGGCAACTTCGATCCTGGAGAGGATAAGTTCAAAGGCGTATATCCGCACCTGGATTGGAGAACCCAATTGGAGTATGGAGAGGAGATCGGGCTGGGGACAAGAAAGTATAAGCTGGTGAAGTTATGAATTTGTTCTCAGAGATATTTTTTTCTCATATCCACTTCTTTTCAGGGGCGAGGGAGAGCATTTTACCAACTGTGTGCTGCACTGCTAGAGAGAGGCTAATTGGATTATATTTGGGGTTTTTTAGGAGAAGACCGATCCCTTCACCGGCCTTTTGGGGACTATTATTTATCTCACTAAGATGGAATAAAATGACATGCCTGAGACCTGCATGATATACCTCTTTGATGAGGATTTCTGCCTGATGATTAGAGAGATGTCCGAGGCGGCTTTTAATCCTCTGTTTTACTTCCCATGGATACGGTCCCAACTTTAGCATCTCTTCATCGTGATTAGACTCCAGGATAAGGAGGTTACATTTTTTTAACCTCTCTGTTACAAGCCTCGTTGGAAACCCCAGATCCGTAGCGATACCTATCTTTAATTCTTTGTATTCTATTGTAAACCCAACGGGATCAGCAGCATCATGGGGAACTGAAAATGACTGGAAGAGCAGGTCTTGAAGTAAGAACACTTCTCCTGTATTAAATTCCCTTACTTCTCCTTTGATTCCCGGTCCTTTCATATTGGAAAGAGTAGAATAGTTTATGTATACAGGCAGGTTCAGCTGGCTGGATAACACGTTGAGCCCCTTAATATGGTCGGTATGCTCATGAGAAACGATGATAGCATCCAGGTCTTCTGCATGAACATTTATACTCTGGAGCCTCCTGCGGGTTTCCCTCCCGCTTAAACCAGCATCGATAAGAACCTTTGTTTTGCCGGCTTCAACATAGATTGCATTTCCTTTACTTCCACTGGCGAGGGTACAGAGTTTTAAATTGATTTTGGTGTCCCCCCTGATTTTAATGTGTTTTTGGTAACAGCGAGTTAGTTACTGCTATATTGTGTAATTGCTAATCTACACTACAACATATAGTATGTCAAGAAGAATCCTGCGGTGCTGGGTTTGGTTTGTTACGAAGATGTTTCTCTGGGCATGGTCCGAATAGGTAAGACAACCATCTGTAAACCCTGATACTGTAACCTTCGTTGTGTGGCGAAGGCAGCCTGATTATGTAAGAATCGGTTTAACCAGTTTTCTTGCTGGAAGATCAATTTGCCTGCAAAAAAGACGGCACGAGGGAATTCCTTGACTACATCCTGGCATAATGCCTCGAGTTCATCCAGCCGGTCAGTCCCGAAGCGGCATCGAAATTCGGCATGGAATCCGAAGCGGGTAGCCAGGTTTACATATTGGAGCAGCATCGTCTCCACGGATTTTTGCAGCTGAGCCAACTCTTCTACCCCTTTAAAGCGGCTGGAATCTACTACACCGGCTGATATAAAGATAAAATTCTTATAATAATTCGGGAATAGTTTTTGAATAGAGAGAAAGGAATGAACCCCCAACCCGCTGTAAGCTGAAACAAGTAAGACTGCTGTGGGTGACTGAGGGTTACGGCATGGTCTTTCAGCAGGCATTTCCGGGGTGGGCAGACTCAATAAAATGTCATCCAGACTTCTTAAACAGCATTCCACCCCATTATAATGTTTACGGGTCATCAGACAGCCTATGACAAAAGAGCCGGTAATCAGGACGGTCAGCCAGCCTCCTTCAAAGAATTTTATGGAAAGGGTTACTATCAGGATAGATACAGTTACTATGAGGCCTATTAAGGTAATACCTATCTTTTTTGACCAGCGCTGGTCCTGCTGGCGGACTTGCCACCAGTGGATACACATACCCAACTGAGCCAGCGAAAAAGTAATAAAGACGTTAATGCTGTAAAGGACGATCAGAAAACTTACCTTACCCCTGGCAACCAGAAGAATAGCGATAGAAGAAAACCCCATGATATAAATACCATTTTTAATGACCAGCCTTTCAGAAAGATGAGAAAACTGTCTGGGCACCCAGTTGTCCACAGCCATATTTGCCAAAACACGCGGTCCAGCAACAAACCCACTCTGGGCAGCCACAAAAAGCAATGCCCCTTCAGAAAGCAGGACTATAAGCCAGAAAACATATCCAAAGTGGTTAGAACCCAGGTTCCATGAATTGATCAGGCCCTGCACCAGAGTGGCATTGAGGGTCTGTCCGGCTTTAGGGTAGGTTTGATTTAAAAGATAGGAGAGGATAATCCCACCGGCCATGAAAGCCAGGGAGATGGACATGTAAAGCATTGTTCGACGCCCTGTATGAACACGAGGTTCTTTCAATGCCTGCATCCCGTTACTTACTGCTTCTATTCCGGTAAAGGTGCCGCCACCAAGAGAAAATGCCCTCATGAAGATGTAGAGGACAGGGAAAAACCCCAGGGTTTGGACATCGGTGAGGGTTCTATCCTTTGTTGTTACTATCAAGCTTGGCAAGTCTCCTACATGCCGAAATATCCCGTAAAAGACCACCACCATGTGGGTCAGGAGAAAGACCATAAAGATGGGGAGTAAAAACTGGATTGATTCTTTGACCCCTTTCAGATTAAGAAGGATTAAGAGTAAAGTAAGAAATATGGTGACCATTAATTTATAAGGTTGAAAGTCGAGGGGAAGGAAACTGAAGATGGCATCTGTCCCGCTGGCCATAGAAACAGCGATGGTCAGAACGTAGTCCACTACAAGGGCGGTACCTGAAACCAGACCGATTTTACTTCCCAGCAGCTTGGAGGCTACTAAATACCCCCCGCCTCCGGAAGGGAAGAGTTCGATTAACTGGGAATAGCTGGCAGAGATAACAAAGATGGTTATTGCTGTGGCTGCGCTTAGATATAGTGCCAGGTAACGGTGGGTGCCCAGGGCATGGAAAGCCTCTTCAGGTCCATAGCAGGAGGATGACAGCCCATCGGCACCAAGCCCAACCCATGCAAGGAAGGCAGTCAAAGCCAGGGTATGAAATATATTGGGGTCTAAGGGGTTACGGGTCTCTCCCAGAAGGGCATTTTTAATACGTGCGTAAAGGGAGTTTGAAGGCATAGAGAACTTAACTCTGCTTTGCTTAACTGATTTTTTGATTTCTTTTTATAGATAAGCGACAACTATCAACTGAGATTATTTAATATCCTATCAGAAGGTAAGGAATAATTCAACGGAAAATCTTTCCAATCTGCAATTCATACACTGGACGTAAGACTTTAGACACCAGACTTTTCTATATACGATAATTAACCCTTGGCATTCCATCTCGTAGAGAGTATTCTCAAGGCTTCTTGAGCTTTTGCCCATAATTCTTCGCCAGTCTTCAGTCTAAGGTCTGATGCCTGAATCACAGAGCTTCTCTGTAATTTCTTGACAATGATCAAAGAAAAAATTAAGATGCTTTCCCAACAGTCTTGTATAAAGGGACTGTGCTCAAAGGAATTTCCTTTTGGGTAACAACCCTTAAATAGGGGAATATTTTGAGGTATTTTTTGTCTGTTTTGGGTCTGGTATTAATAATTGAGGGGTTGCCGTATTTTGCCTTTCCTGATAAGTTTAAGAAGATGGTAAGTAAGCTTCCAGAGGTTTCAGACAATGTGCTAAGGTTGTTTGGGTTTATCGCCATGGGTGCAGGCATTCTCTTCATCTATATTTCAAGGGGAGGGGAATAATCGTAAGCCGTGAATCGTGAATTGTAAGTCGAATAAAGATGAAAACGGTTTACCAGTTGAGGTCATGATGAGGCTTGAGGAATTCGATTACATGCTTCCAGAAGGATTGATTTCTCAGTATCCTATAGAAAAGAGGGATACCTCTCGTCTTCTGCTCGTAAATAGAGAGGACGACAGAATCGAACACTGGGCATTCAGTGATGTACTCTGTTTTATGGAACCAGGGGATGTACTGGTGATGAACGACACTAAGGTAATCCCTGCCAGACTTTTTGGGAAAAAGGAAACAGGAGGAAGGGTTGAAATATTGATTCTTAGGCAATTGAAACCGGCAGAACCAGATAGAAATGGAAATTTAAATGTATGGGAATGCCTGATCAAATCCTCAAAAACGCCCAAAGAGGGTTCCATGATATTCTTCGATGAATGCTTAGAAGGAGAGGTGATAGAAAAAGGCTCAAATGGAAAGTTTATTATTCAGTTTCGTTCCAGCGGAGATTTTCAGGAAATCCTGGATAAGGTTGGGAGGATGCCACTGCCTCCTTATATCAAGAGGGATGGAAAACTGAAAGGTGGGCAAGTAGATGTGGAACGATACCAGACAGTCTTTGCCCGGAATAAGGGGGCCATTGCAGCTCCAACAGCAGGATTACACTTTACCGAAGGGTTGCTTTCAAAGATCCAAAAAAAAGGGGTGAAGATCGTTTATATAACAGTTCATATAGGTCTGGGTACTTTTATGCCTGTAAGGGTGGAAAAGGTTGAAGATCATGTGTTAGAAGCTGAGTATTTTGAAATCAAGCAGGATGCATCAGATTTAATAAATGACGTGGCGGCTAATGGTAAAAGAATTATTGCAGTAGGGACGAGTGTTACACGTGCCCTTGAGTCCGCTGTGGTTGAAAACAGGGTAATAAAACCAGCAGCGAGATACACTTCTCTGTTCATCTATCCCGGTTATCAGTTTAAGATTGTGGATGCCTTAATCACTAACTTTCATTTACCTAAATCTACTCCATTATTACTGGTATCTGCTTTTGCAGAAAGGGCAATTATCTCAGATGCTTACCAAATAGCCATTGAAGCAGGATACCGTTTTCTTAGTTATGGGGATGGGATGATGATACTGTAATTGATATGAACTTTAAGTTTGACCTGCTAAAAAAGGATTCGGGTTCCAATGCCAGATTAGGTAGGGTAAGAACCAAACATGGAGAATTTATAACCCCTGCTTTTATGGCGGTAGGCACCCAGGGAGCGATAAAATCCCTATCCCCACAAGACTTGAAGGAGGTTGGAGCAGAGGTTATATGCAGCAATACCTACCACTTATATCTGCGCCCTGGCCATGAAGTCATTAGAAAATTAGGTGGATTACATAAATTTATGGGCTGGGATTTTCCTATTCTTACTGATAGCGGGGGATTTCAGGTTTTCAGTCTTGCGGCACTTAGAAAGATTACCGAAGAGGGAGTGTATTTTCAGTCACATATTGACGGTTCCAGACATTTTATATCGCCTGAAAAATCCATAGAGATCCAGGAGACCCTTGGGTCTGACATAATGATGTGTTTCGACGAGTGCGTCTCGTACCCTTCATCGTATGCCTATACCTTGAATTCGGTTGAGATGACCGGCAAATGGGCTGAAAGGTGCAAGAGTACGAAGAGGTCAGCAGATTCAGCCCTTTTCGGCATTATCCAGGGTGGTATGTTCGGAGACCTCAGAGAGAAAAGTGCAGAGTCCATTCTGGAGGTTGGCTTCGATGGTTATGCTATAGGTGGTCTGAGTGTCGGTGAAACCAGGCCGATGATGTATGAGATGATAATGAAAACTTTACCCTTCCTGCCGGAGAATAGCCCCAGGTACCTTATGGGTGTTGGTACTCCCGAAGATTTAGTTGAGAGTATAGGGCTGGGGTTTGATATGTTTGATTGTGTAATGCCAACACGCAATGCCCGAAACGGGATGCTTTTTACTTCTAAAGGAAAGGTATTGATAAAGAATGCCAGGTATATTGATGATGATTCTCCTTTAGATGATAATTGCCATTGTTATACCTGCGAAAATTTTTCCAGAGGATACCTTAGACACCTGTTAATTGCCAACGAGATACTATCCCCCAGACTTAATACTATCCACAACTTAACTTACTATTTTAAGCTTATAAATGAGATCAGGAGTGCTATAGAGGAGGACAGGTTCACGGAGTTTAGAACAGAATTTTCAAGTGAAAATAATTTCAATAAGTTGTAGAAATTCTGAGACATAATATTTGACTATAGCTGAGGATTAGGATATAAGGGTTCAATTAAATTGATATGAATTGTTCGTAAGTCGTAAGTCAGGTAAAGATAAAAACTTGAAAATAAACCATTAACGAGGAGGTGATTTTTTTGGTTGGTATTGCTTATGCCATGGGCGGTGATGCTGCTGTCGGTGGTGCAAAGGGGCTAGGGGGGATAGGTGCTTTTATTCCATTGATTTTGATGTTTGTGATTTTTTACTTCTTATTGATAAGGCCACAGCAAAAAAGGGCAAAAGAACACAGAGAGGTTCTAAAAAATCTCAGAAAGGGTGACACGGTTGTAACCGCTGGTGGTATTCATGGAAGGATTACAGGGTTGACCGATACAATAGTTACCCTGGAGATAGCAGATAAGGTTCGTATAAGGGTTTCCAGAGGCCAGATTGCAGGCTTGGGTAAGGTAAATGATAAGGAATAAACAGGTAAAGGGGGTGGTCAAGATAAACTCGAATTACATTGGAAAAGTGTACTCTTTGTATTCTCCAGTTTATGACTTAATATTCGGCAAGATTATGGAACAAGGGAGGAAGAAGGCAATTAGCATGCTGAATGCAAATGGAGGCTTAAAGATTCTGGAGATTGGTGTGGGGACAGGTTTAACTATTGGTTTATACCCACCGGATTGCAGCATAGTTGGAATTGACATATCTGAAAAGATGCTTACAAAGGCAATGAAGAGGGCTTCTAAGGTTAGGAATTACAACAACATTACCTTTAAGATTATGGATGCACTTAATCTGGAGTTTGAGGATGACACCTTTGATGCGGTTGTTGCTTCCTATGTAGTTACAACAGTAAGTGACCCCTTGAGAGTATGTCACGAAATGAAGAGGGTATGTAAAGAAGGGGGACAGATAATCGTTGTGAATCACTCAAGGAGTGGAAATGGGTTTCTGGGCAAACTTGAAGATATAATTTCTCCTTTATGCTGGAAGGTAGGGTTTGCTACTGATCTAAATGTGTTGGAACCATTAGAGTCAAGCGGTATTAATGTTGATCAGGTAGTCCCTGTAAGGCCTTTTAAATTGTACAAAGTGATTCAAGGAACTAAGGTAGGAAACTCAAGGATTGGGGAACAATAAGACCATAAAGACAATTGGAGAGTGGGTATGCCCGGTAATCTAAGATGGAAAGCCTTGCTGATTGTGATAGTTACCATAGTTGCTTTGGTTTATTTAGCTGCTTCAATTTCTGATCAATTGCCTGGATGGTGGCCAAAGAAAAAGATAAAATTGGGTTTAGATCTTCAAGGGGGTACTCATCTGCTTTTAGAGGTAGAAACTTCTAAGGCAGTAGAAAATGCGGTTGAGAGAGTTTCAGGGGATTTAAAAGATAGCCTTTTGAAGAAAGGAATCAGATATAGTAAGCTGGAAAGGGTCAGTGGTAATGAGATACTGGTTGAGTTTCAAAACTCCGCTTATGTGGATAAATTTAAAGAAGTTCTTGATTCTGAATTCTTCAATCTAAAGGAACTGACTACAAAAGATTATGATGGAAGATTCTCAGTTAGATTAGGGTTTTCTAATAAGGAGGTCGAACATATAGAGAAGCTTGCAGTTGACCAGAGTCTGGAGACCATCAGAAACAGGATTGACCAATTCGGTGTCAGCGAGCCGATTATTCAGAGACAGGGTGAAAAAAATATTCTTGTGCAGCTTCCTGGCATTAAAGATATAAATAGAGCCAAAGACCTTATAGGAAAGACTGCCCTCCTGGAATTCAAGTTAGTCGACGATGAGCATAGTATTGAGGATGCATTGGGGGGAAACATCCCTTCAGGAGACGAGGTTCTATACCAGAAGGTTGTGAATAGAGAGACTGAGAGAGTTGTAAAAAAGCCTTATCTGTTAAAAGAGAAGACCTTGATGACCGGTGATGTTATAACCGATGCAAAAGTGCGGATTGACAGCCAGTATCAAACACCGTATGTGACTATGGAGTTTGATAACAGAGGGAAACGATTGTTTGACAGGATTACCGCTGCAAATGTAAATAAGAGACTTGCCATAGTCCTGGACAAAAATATCTATTCTGCACCGGTTATCCAGGAGAGGATATCAGGCGGTAGTGCTCAGATTACAGGGTCGTTTACTACTGAGGAGGCACATGATCTTGCCATTGTTCTTCGGGCAGGCTCTCTTCCAGCCCCTGTGAGGTATATTGAAGAGAGGACTGTTGGCCCATCTCTGGGCAGAGATTCTATCCATAGCGGCATTGTATCTGTAATTATTGGTGGGATAGTTGTTATCTTCTTTATGACCTTCTACTATAAGCTCTCTGGTGTTATTGCGAATATAGCCCTTGTCCTTAATATCATACTGATAATGGCAGCAATGGCAGCCTTTCAGGCAACTCTCACTCTGCCTGGAA
Organism: Thermodesulfobacteriota bacterium; assembly: GCA_040757775.1. NCBI lineage: Bacteria > Pseudomonadati > Thermodesulfobacteriota > Thermodesulfobacteriota bacterium. Next base: position 8,577 of record JBFLWQ010000017.1, on the reverse strand, counting down.
TAGCAGGGATCGTTTTGACTATAGGTATGGCCGTAGATGCTAACATTCTGATACTCGAGCGCACAAGAGAGGAACTTTTGCTTGGTAAAACACCCAGATCCGCCATTGATGCTGGATACGATAGGGCATTCCTGACGATACTCGATTCCAATCTTACTACATTGATTACGGCTGCCCTCTTATTTCAATTTGGCACAGGGCCTGTTAAAGGATTTGCAGTTACCTTAACCATTGGTATTCTAGTAAGTTTCTTTACTGCAATCTTTGTAACCAGGTTTATATACGATCTGCTCATGACAAAGAGGAGAGTGAGGGCACTGAGCATATGATAAGGATTATTAAGCCTGAAATAAACATAGATTTTGTCGGGAAAAGATGGATCGCCTTTTTGCTCTCTTCCATATTGATTGTAGTCAGTATTTTGTCGATAATACTTAAAGGTGGCCTGAATTTTGGTATAGACTTTGCTGGAGGGACATTAGTTCAGATAAAATTCAAAGAGAAGACCAGCTCAAGTGAAATAAGGAGGGGTTTAAGAGATATAGGGTTGGGGGACAGCATTATTCAGCAATACAGCGAAAAGGAAGGCGATGAGTATATAATCAGGGTTAAAAATACATCCTCTGTCAATGAAGGATTGTCAGACAGGATTCAGGAAACGTTTCAAAAAAGGTATGGGCAGTATGGATTCGAGATAAGGCGGGTAGAGATGGTTGGCCCTCAGGTAGAAAAGGAACTGCGTTATAAAGCGCTTATGGCTCTTATCTATGGGATGATCGGTATTCTGGCATATATCACATTTAGATTTGAATTCAGGTTTGCCCTGGGGGGCGTGCTGGCACTGGTTCATGATACAATTATTACTATAGGTGCATTTTCTATAACAGATAGAGAGTTTACCCTGCCGGTTTTGGCTGCCGTCCTGACCATTGTGGGCTTCTCAATAAACGATACTATAGTCATATACGATAGGATCAGAGAGAACCTTAGAAAGATGGCCGGGAAAAAACTGGAAGTAATTATAAATTCCAGTATTAACGAGACACTTAGCAGGACTATTCTTACATCCGGTACAGTCCTTTTTGTAGTTGTTGCATTATTCATCCTGGGTGGCAGTGTGATACATGACTTTGCCTTTGCCTTAATAGTCGGGGTCATTGCCGGTACCTATTCAACTGTTTTTGTAGCTAGCCCCATAGTAATCTTATGGGAGAAATTTTTCCCAGGCAAGAAAGGGAAAGGTAAAAGGCGTTAACCTTTCTTTCGATCCAGAGTTGCTTCCTATAACCGGTTGTTCCCATTTCTTAAGAAAACGTTGAAAATCTATACAAACTGTCACTTATAAGATTTCTCCTTCCAGTCGAAATGACAAAGTGCGTATTTTTCAAAGGTCTCAAACCATCCGTCCAGGGGGAAACAATTATTAGCGAAGGATTTTAATGGACAAGATAACGGTAAATCTTGGTAACAGAAGCTATCCCATATGCTTTGGTTATAATAACCTTACCGAATTAGGTAAGGTCATAAGGGAATTTGATTTCAGTGATAGAATCAGCATTGTCACAAATCCTGAAGTGGCAGGGTTTTTTTTAAATACTGTAGAGAGGAGCTTGCGAGATGCAGGCTTCAATGTCTTTCCGATTGAAATCCCGGATGGAGAAGAATACAAATCACTGGAATGGACAAGCATACTTTATGACAAACTTGTCTCTCTCAAGATGGATCGTAAGTCTGCCCTGGTTGCTTTGGGTGGGGGGGTTATTGGAGATATTACCGGTTTTGTTGCAGCGACCTTCCTTCGGGGGATCCCTTATGTTCAAGTCCCTACAACCCTCCTTGCCCAGGTGGATAGCAGTGTCGGTGGAAAAACAGGAGTAAACCATCCAAAGGGTAAAAACCTGATCGGTGCCTTTTATCAGCCAAGTCTTGTTTTTATAGATGTGGATACACTTAAGACCCTCCCTAAATTAGAGTTTATTTCTGGTTTAGCTGAGGTAATAAAGTATGGAATTATATGGGACTCCGTTCTGTTCAAGGACTTAGAGGATAATCTGGGAAGAATCCTCGGGTTGGACCAAAAATACGTCTTGAGGATAGTAAAAAGGTGTTGCTCTGTTAAGGCAAAGGTTGTTGAGGAGGACGAAAAAGAGAGTGGAGTAAGATCGATCTTGAATTTTGGGCATACAATAGGTCACGCGATAGAGGCATTGACGGATTATAAGAGTTATAAACACGGTGAAGCAGTGGCTATAGGTATGGTAACTGCAACCCATTTATCAGTTGAAATGGGTATCTGTAATAAAAATGTTTTTCACAGGATTAAGGCGTTGATTCAAAGAGCCGGTCTGCCAACCGATCTGCCTGAATTCTCCAGAGATGAATACGTCAGTGTTATAGAACTGGATAAAAAGATGAGAAGCAATAAGGTAAAGTTTGTTTTGGCAGAGGATATTGGCCGTGTTAAATTTGCTGATTTAGGGGCAGAAGATATCTCTAAGTATCTAAATTAAAGGATGGTATGCTAGACAGGGTCATTCAGATATGCCTCGACAGGCTAAAGGTCAATCCAGGAGATTGGAATGCCAGATTGAGTTTGGGCAGATTGTACTTTGAAAAGGGAATGCTGAAAGATGCTCAGAGAGAGCTGGAAAAGGTTGCCAACGTTATTTCTAATAATGTAATTATTTATAAGATGTTAGGAGAGATTTATGAAAAAGAAGGGAACATAGAAGAAGCTGAAAGGTTTTATCATATTTTCTCTGCATATGGTTCAGAGTGTTCAGAGATTGATGTTATATTGAATTCAGAAAAAACCTTATTAAAAGAAATTGAAGAAAAAACCAATGGTAAGATAAAAATTTCTACAAATACAATTGCGGAGATTTACATAAAACAGGGGCACCTTAAGAGAGCATTGGAAATTTACCGGGTTATGCTGGCCGCGGATCCGGAGAATACTGCAATCCGAGAGAAAATAGAGGGTTTAATGGAAAAGATAAAGGGATCTGATTCAACAGAGGTGGACATCCCCCTTGACTCTTCTAAAACTGGAAGGATCATAACTACCCTTAATAAATGGCTAGGCAACATTGAAAGGTTAAAGGAACAAACAATGTAATTCAGGTAAGGATGGTGATCTATAATCAGTAGGACAGGCGTCTTCCGCCAGAGGCGGATCAAAGGGGTATTTTCAAATGAAAAGAATTCTTGTATTGCATGGCCCCAACCTAAATTTATTGGGGAAAAGAGAACCTCAAATATATGGTAAGCTCGGTTTAGATGAAATCAACAAAGAAATAGAGGAACTTGCTAAGAAAGAAAAGGTATCTGTTGAAACCTTTCAATCAAATTCTGAAGGGGATCTGGTTACCAGGGTACAAGAGGCAATGGGAAAATTTCATGCCATAGTTATAAATCCCGGTGGTTATACTCATACTAGTGTGGCTATCAGAGATGCTATTGTTGCCGTAGGTATACCCACTGTAGAGGTTCATCTGTCTAATATATATCAGAGGGAGGAGTTTCGTAAGAAATCAATATTGGCAGATGTTGTTGTGGGGCAGATTGCTGGTTTTGGGTTGGACAGCTATCTTCTGGGGTTAAGAGCAGCAATCGGTATTGTGAAAAAGGGAGGGAGATGTTGAGGGAGACTGCCCTTAAGAAGATAAGAGAAAGGTTTCAAAAGCATAGTTTAGATGCTGTTATTGTTTCAAATCTGGACAATGTAAGATACCTGAGTGGCTTTACCGGAAGTGAGGGTGCCATATTAATCTCTCAAAATGGGAACTACTTTTTGACAGGTACCAGGTACACAACCCAGGCATCAGAACAGGCTGATGGTTTTATCATCAGGGAGTATGACAACAGGGAAGAAGAAATAGGGAAACTAGTCCTTAAACTTAATATTAAGAACCTGGGATTCGAACCACAATACGTTACTTTTGAGGTTTACAACAAGCTGTTGGAAAGGCTGCAGGATACCAAATTGATTCCCATTGCTGAGGGATTGGACAGCTTGAGGGATAAAAAAGAAAGTTCTGAACTTAAACTCATAAAAGATGCTGTAAGGATTGCATCAGAGAGCTACCTTGATGTTGCAGGCAGGATCAGGGTTGGCATAGAAGAGAGAGAAGTTGCCCTGGAAATAGAATATCTCATGAGAAAAAAGGGGGCAGAAAAAGTGTCCTTTGATACTATAGTTGCCTCTGGCAGAAGATCAGCCTTGCCACACGGTATTGCTACCAGCAAAAGGATAGAAAAGGGGGGATTTATTGTAATAGACTTTGGAGCCAGATACCATGGTTATTACTCTGATGAGACCCAGACTTTGGTTGTTGGTAGACCTACAACCAAACAAAAGAAGATTTATCAAATAGTAAAAGAGGCTCAGGAAAAAGCTTTTGAAGCTATTAAACCTGGAGTAAGTGTTATAAAAGTTGATTCTGCAGCAAGGGATTATATTGGCAAAGCCGGTTTTGGAAAGTATTTCGGGCATGGAACAGGTCATGGAGTAGGATTGGCGGTTCATGAAATGCCCTATATTTCTCCTTTAGGCAAGGGGTTAATAGAGGAAGGAATGGTATTTACTATAGAGCCTGGCATCTATATACCAAAATGGGGAGGGGTCAGGATAGAGGATATGGTAAGGGTTACCTCCCGGGGATATGAAAGATTGACATTTTTACCAAAGGAGCTGCAGGTGATTGACTAGAGAGGAATTATGTATTCAACACCAGATTTTCGTAAAGGCTTAAAGATCGAACTGGATGGAAGACCTCACGAGATAGTGGATTTTCTACATGTAAAACCTGGAAAGGGTGGTGCATTTGTCAGGACTAAATTAAAGAACCTTATTGGCGGTAACGTTATAGAGAGGACATTTAGGTCTGGGGAGAAGGTTGGCAAACCCGATCTTCAGGAAAGAAAAATGCAGTATCTGTATAATGCCGAAAAGAGATTTTACTTTATGGATCAGGAGACATATGAACAGATTTACCTTACACCAGAGCAATTGGGAGATGGTAAGGATTTTCTGCAGGAGAATATCGTTATTGATATCCTTTTCTACAATAATCAGCCTATTGGTATTGAGCTTCCGTTCTTTGTTGAACTGACCGTTTCCAAAACCGGCCCTGGGTTAAGGGGTGATACAGCATCCGGAGGGAGCAAACCTGCTACGCTGGAAACCGGGGCTGTTATTCAGGTACCTTTGTTTATAGAAGAAGGCGATGTACTAAAGATTGATACCCGAACACGGGGTTACATTGAAAGGATTAACAAAAGACAAACATAGCATAACTAATAGGACATACTAGATGGAATATAAAAATATAGACTCCTGATTTCTGAACCATAAAGAAAGGTTGACGCTGGTCCGTATCTGTGGTATGTGTCGGGGACCTGCACTGGGTTAAATCCTAAGTCCCCCGTTTTTATAGCTTAAACCCATTTCTTACAACTTATGCCCTGGCAGCAGATGGAACTCTCGTTCACTCTTTTACTGGGTTAAATCTCAGAGTTACACATGAGTATAAGATAATTTTTAAAAAGGAGAGTTGATTATGAAGATGAGAGAAGTGTTTTTAGCCATGATTATTCTAGTATCAGTTTCATTCTTTTTTGCAACCACAGTGGGATACGCGAAGGAGGTCAGAGGTATAAGCAAGGATACTATAAATTATGGAATCATATGTGACCTGTCTGGACCAGCTGCGAGGCCATCAACAGACCATATGTGGGGGTTTAAAAACTATCTGCTTCACATGAATGACCAGGGTGGGGTTCACGGAAGAAAGTTTAATGTGATTGTAGAAGACGACCATTATTCAGTACCTTCATCTATAGCGGCTTTCAAAAAGCTTGTTTTCAGGGATGGGGTATTGGGCATATGGGCAAGCGTTGCTACTGCGTCAGCCAGTGCTCTTTTCCGGCAGATTGAAAAGCAAAAGGTCATATACACACCAGGCAGTCTATCCGATATAATAACCGAGCCATACAAAAGGTATGTCTTTGGCAGTGCAGCGTCATATGAGGATAATGTGAAGCTGATCTATGATTATATAATGAAGGACCTGAAGGCAAAAGATCCGAAGATTGTCTACGTAGGTCCAGACAGTGAAATGGGTCACGTTGGATTGAAGGCTGCCAGGGAGTCAGCTAAATTTCACGGCATCAAACCCCCAGGTGTCGAAATTTGTCCCCTTACTGTTTTGGATACGACTCCTCAAGTTCTAAACCTAAAGAGGGTGGAACCTGACTTTGTTATAATCCATGGCATAGCAGACAATGCAGCGGCACTGCTTCGGGATGCTAGAAAATTCAACTTTAAGACCAATTTTTTTGGGACTCGTTTTACCTGTTCAAAAGACTTGATAGAAATAGCCAAAAAGGCCTCTGAAAATTTTATCAGCGTCGATTGCTTTAGTTCATGGGATGATAAAAGTCCGGGTATGGGCAAATTGAGAGAAGTAACATTAAGGTATCAGCCTGAAAAAAAAGGTAGATCATCAGAATATGTCCATGGTTGGGTAACTGCCGTAACGCATGTAGAGGCTATGAAAAGGGCAGGCAATGACCTGAATGTTGAGAGTTTTGTGAATGCTCTTGAGAGTATAAAGAACTTTGACACAAATGGTCTTACTGGGTTTATAACATATACTTCCAAAAGTCATAAACCAATGGATTTATGTAAGCTTTTTAAAGTTGATTTGAAAAATGTACAGTTTGTGCCAATTACTGATTGGAGAAAACCCAGTTTTTAAGGTAAGATACTTTAATCCTTTTTTTTGAGGTTTTTGATAATTAGAGAATCTTGAATTAACAGGAGGGCAACAAATGAGCTTTAAGGTAGTTAATGTAACTTCATTTCCGATGTTTCCTTTTACAGAAGGAGAAGAGATTATCAGACGGGCAGGAGGGGAATATATACCCACGGTGTGTCAGACCGAGGAGGAGATCCTGGCTGCTGCTGCCGATGGTGATGTCGTTATTGGTGTATTTACTGATGGAATTCTGACCCTCTCGAAAGAGACTATAAACAAACTAGGGAAATGCAGGATGGTTGCTATTCCAGGCATGGGCTATGAGGGAGTGGATCTGAAGGCGGCAACGGAAAATGGTATAATTGTTATTAACAATCCTGACTACGGTGCCGAGGAGGTGGCAAATCATACCATGCTTCTGCTGCTTGCAGCAACAAGAAAACTTATCCCCACCATAGAAGCGGTGAAGGAGGGAAAATGGGATAGGGTTGGCTTTCATACTATACGTAGTAAGGTATTGCCCCCGGTATTTCGTCTGAGCAAACAGACTTTGGGGCTTATCGGCTTTGGCCATATCCCTCGTAGCGTTGTTCCTCGCGCCAAGCCCTTCTTCTCCAGGATCATAGCCTATGACCCCTATGTAGCCGGAAATGTGATTGAAGAGTTTGGAGTAGAGCCTGCTGATTTGGGCACCCTCCTCAAGGATTCTGACTGTGTCTCGCTTCACGCTGCCCTCACTGAGGAAACCCGCCACATGATTACCTTAGAGCATTTCAAGATGATGAAGCCTACAGCCTTTTTAGTGAATACCGCCCGTGGTGGCCTGGTAGATGCGCAAGCTTTATATGCTGCTCTTTCCCAGGGGATTATCGCTGGAGCAGCTGTTGATGTATGGGATCCGGAGCCTCCTCAACTAGACGACCCTATGCTCAAACTTCCCAATATCATCGTTACGCCTCACACTGCTCAGTATTCTGTAGAAGCGGATGCTCAAATACGAACGAACCCAAGTCAAGATATAGTAAGCGTAATGAAAGGCGGCTGGCCCAGGGAAATAGCCTTCCGGAACCCGCAGGTGAGGGAGAAATTTCTGGGAAAATGGAGGTAAGATAAAGGAGAAAAGAGATGTTTGATAAAAAAACTATAGAAGAAACAGACAGGTTTAAAAAAGAGTGGGATAAAGAGTGCGAAAGGTATTACAAAGGCAGAAAACTCTCATTATTTACAGATTCCGGCATTGAGATAAAACCTGTATATATACCCGGAGATGTTGAGGAAACTCATGCCGAGCAGATCACGATGCCCGGTATTTATCCTTATACCCGGGGGACTTATCCTCTGATGTATCAGTTTTCTATGTGGACAACACAGCAGGGTTTGGGATACGGTACCCCAGAAAAAACCCGCAAACGATACGATTTATTAAGGAAAGAGGGTTTGGATGCCCATGAGGGCATGGTTCCCCAATATTTTATTGTCCCTGATGCGGTTGTTCAGGAGGGCTATGACCCTGACAATCCTGCTGCCAAAGGGCAGGTTGGTCTTGTAGGAAGCAATTGGAGCAACACAAGGGACATGGAAGTCCTCTTTCATGATCTTCCCCTGGATAAGACCGGGGTTGTGTACGCAACGTATGATACATCTCTTCCAACACTGGCAATGTATCAGGTTACTGCTGAAAATATGGGATTTCCTGCCCACAAGCTGCGTGGACATACTGTTGCCAACTTTTACAGACAAACCTGTTGGGACCTGCGTTCATTCTTGCCTGAGAATTCATTGAAGGTAGCCTCGGAGTATATAAAGTACTGCACTC
>JBFLWQ010000016.1 GCA_040757775.1 Thermodesulfobacteriota bacterium | reverse complement strand
CGTAGGTCCGCCGCTCGTCTTCTATCCCAGGGGAGATATTCCGACTCCAAATTTACCATTTCTCCGAGGACAGAAAAGTGGACAATTCATTTGTTACAAAAGCGGACAATTCTATTTGTTGACAACACTATTAATTTTCGTTTATAAACTGAAACGAACTCGTAAGAAATCAAATTTGGGATGGCAGAGTAAGGCGTTGGTGCTAGACTATTCCCTCCATCGGCATAATAAATGCCTTGACCCCAGCCTTGGGATGTTTTTTCTTCATTTCTTTAACTGCCGAAATCAGATGTTCGACCTCTCTATCTTCAACTGCGATGGCCAGGAAGTTGTTCCTTCCTGGCCAGCATTGGGTTCCCATATGAGGCTCGGTTTCGGTGCCTTCGCCCAGAACCTCGGTAAATTTTGTGTATCCTCTTACCCCTGCTGCTTTTATGGCACCTATCAGATCATAGTCAGCAGCCTCAGAGTACGCTATAAGAACCATCTTCATATTATCCCCCTTCCCTCCTCCCTATTATTCTCACATTGGCATTATCCACCAAGTTTTTATGCCCTTTTGTAACTATAATGTCATCCCTTTTTAACCTATAGGATAACACCTCCACCTTTCCGTCAAGACGTCTGCCAATTCTTATGTGGTCCAGTACTGCCCTGTTGTCCCTGATTATAAATATGGATGGCTTACCAGCCACTGACACAACAGCCTCTTCTGGAAGCACCATGGCGTCCTTTTTGGTTGAGGTAATTAACTGGATATCTGCAGAGAATCCCTGTTTTAGTCTGTTATCTCTATTCCCTATCTTTGCCTTCACCTTAAGGCTTCGTGTAGAAGGGTCAGATTCAGGGCTTATAAAATATACCTTCCCTGTAAACTTTTCTCCCGGTAAGGCATTAACCGTGGCTACCAGAGGCTGACCTATCTTAATCTCACCCGTAAATACCTCGGGGATAGAGAAAGAGAGCTTTAATGGGTCGTTTTGCACTATCTTAAAAAGCTTAGTGCCGTTTTTGATGTGCCCCCCAACAGATATCATCTTATTATCAACTATCCCCTTAATGGGAGAATATACACTTGTATCTTTAAGATTTTTCTCCGCTACCCTTAACCCTACCATGGCTTTTTCAACCTTTGCCTTTGCCACCGCAATATCCTCTTTCGCAGGACCACTTACAACTGTCCTATATACATCTTCCGCAGTCAATGCCTTCTTCTTTGCTGTTTCATATCTGGACTCTATCTTATCAAATGTGTCCTTATCGATTCCCCCGCTCTCGTAAGATTCCTTCTGTTTTTTATAGTCGCTTGCTATCTTCTCAAGGCTGACCCTTGCCTGATCCAGATTCGCCTTTATCTGTTCGATCCTTTCCGTTCTTGCCCCTGCCATCAGTTTGTCAAAAGCCGCCCTTGTTTCTTCAACGACTGATCTCGCCTTTTCGACGACCAGTTGTGCCTTTTCATCATCGACCCTGAGAAGAATACTCCCTTTCTTTACCGGATTCCCTTCATCGGCAAATATCTCTTTTACTTTCCCTGTAACCTCTGAAGTGATGGTCACATCCTCATTTGAAAGAAACGAGCCAATGGCATCTATATCATAGTGAATATCCATGGTTTCTACACTGGCAACTTCGATATCGATGACCTTTCCTCCAAAACTTCTCTTTGCCGTACCGCTAATCTCATCTTCCTCCCCTCTTCTACATCCAAAAGATGAGACATATACCAGTAATACAGCAGAAAACATAATTAGCATCATCTTTAGAGTTTGCAAACCTTTGTTCCAATCGTCCATATATTGCGATTATTCACCCCTGCCCTTTCTCTTTTTCATAAACCTTGACACCCAATCATCAAAAATGTCGTAGGCTACCGGCACAACAACCAGAGTCAGAAATAGGGAACTAAGAAGACCACCAATGACAGCAATGCCCATGGGAGAGCGGGTCTCAGTCCCCTCGCCTAAACCTGCTGCAACAGGAAGCATTCCGAAAACCATGGCTAAGGTGGTCATAAGGATTGGCCTCAGTCTCACTGGTCCTGCATGAATAATCGCTTCTTTCTTCGACATTCCTCTTTCCCTGAGTGTATTTGTGTAATCAACGAGGAGGATCGCGTTCTTCTTGACCAACCCCATGAGAAGGATAATGCCGATGAGGCTAACAATGCTAATTGTTTTTCCTGTCAGAAAAAGTGCCCCGAATGCCCCTATAAAAGACAGTGGCATGGAGAGAAGCACCGTAAAGGGATGAACGAAGCTTTCAAACTGCGCTGCAAGAATCATGTAGGCCATAATAATGCCTAAAAACAGGGCGAAGATAAGGTACTTGAAGGATTCTCCCATGGTTTCAGCCATTCCTTTATATTTTGGTATATAATCCAAGGGGAGCACTTTGGCAGATATGGCATTGAGCTCACCTATAGCCTGTCCCAGAGGTTTTCCCTCAAGGCTGGCAAAAACGGTAATGGCACGCTGTCGGTCCACACGGTTGATGACACTGGGACCACCCCCTTCACTGATCCGGATTACATTGGCAAGCTCAATCAGTCTTCCATCTTTTGCCCGTACGTAAATTTTACCCAGATCATGGGGGTTCATTCGGTCTTGGGGGTTGAGCCTCACCCGCACATCGTAGCGTCTTCCCCTTTCTTCATCCTTATACTTTGTCACATCCACCTCACCGCTGATCAGCAAATTTACCGCCTCGGCAATGGAGGCTACACTCACACCCAGATCAGCCGCTTTATCTCGGTCAATAAAGACTTTGAGCTCCGGTTTACCGGTTTCAAGTGAGGTATCAACATCCACTATACCAGGTAATTTCGAAAATTCGCTGACGATTTGCCTCGTATATGCCTGAAGAGAGGATAAATTGCCTCCACGAATACTATACTGAATAGGAACATTCCTCATTCCGCCGCCGATCATGGAGACATCCTCAGCCGTACCCTTTAATCCCGGTATTTGGCTGAACTTACGCCTCAACTCCTTCTTAATCTGTTCCTGGCTCTTCTCTCTTTCCGATTTCTTCTGGAGATTGACAAACAGGATAGCCTTGTTGATCTGGACGGTTCGTCCATAGCCCTGGATATAGAAGACCGATTTCACTTCCGGGGTTTGCCTAACTATACCCTCGGCCTTCTTAAAAAGCTCGTCGGCACTGTCTACCGAGTAGCCAACAGGAGATTCGAGTCTTACCGTAAACTGACTCTGGTCCTCCGAAGGTCTAAATTCTTTCCCAATGAACTTCGTTACATAGAGACTCAAGATAAAGATAAGAATAGCAACTGTAAGTACCGTTTTTTTGTAACGAAGAGATACCTCTAGGAGGCTACGGTAGCTCGTCTCTATTTTTTTATACCATCTCTCCCACCAATCGCCGATCCTGGAGAGAAAGGAAAAATACGAAGAATTGCCTGGATGGGGCTCTGTGCCTTTCTGGTGCGGTTTCAAGAAAATCGAGGCCATCATGGGAGTCAACGTAAAAGAGACAATCAGGGAAACAAGAACGGAAAAGACCACGGTAAGGGCAAATTGTAGGAAAAACCTGCCAATAATCCCCTTCATGAAGGCTACAGGAAGAAATATGGCTACAATAGCAAACGTGGTAGCCATGACGGCGAGGCCAATCTCCGAAGTGGCGAAAGAGGCAGCTTCCCGGGGTGCCATCCCTTCCTCGATATGACGATGGATATTCTCAATAACAATAATGGCATCATCAATGAGAAGGCCAATGGAAAGGGAAAGGGCAAGCATAGTCATATTATTGAAGGTAAAGTTAAATGCCTTGATCAAGGCGAAGGTTGCAATTACCGAGACAGGAAGAGCCAGGGCACTGATGACCGTGGTCCGCCAGTTCTTCAGGAAGATAAACACAGCCAGGACAGCCAGCAAACCGCCAATGATCAAATGCCTTTGAACTTCGTTAATTGATCTGTTGATAAAGGTGGACTGGTCAAAGGAAATGCCAATCTCCATTCCTGGTGGGAGGTTTTTTTTAATATTTACCAGTTCCTTCTTGACCCGGTTCACCACCTCCACCGTATTGGTTCCCGACTGTTTCTGGATGCCAAGACCAACACACGGAGCAGTATTAAACCTTGCAATAGTGCGCTTTTCCTCCATTCCATCTTCGGCACTTCCGATATCCCGAAGCCTAACAGGTGCACCATGGTAATATGCCATAATGAGGTCGTTGAAATCAGGAACTCTGGAAAACTCTCCTTTAATTTTAACATTATACTCCTTGGAGACACTCTCGATCCTGCCGCCAGGGAGTTCGAGGTTCTCACGCATGAGGGCTTGGGTAATATCGCTGGGCGCAATCCCATAAGCCCTCATCCGATAAACATCCAACCAGATCCTCACCTGCCTGAGGCGCAATCCATACATCCTCACGGCTCCCACCTCGTTGATCCGTTGGAGTTTCTCTTTCAAAACCTCATCAGCATAGGTTGAAAGCTCCCGTACTGGTTTGTTTCCCGAGAGGTTGACCCAGAGCACCGGATTAGCATCAGGGTCAACCTTTTCTATAATCGGTTCATCAATGTCTTCGGGAAGTTTTTGTCTGATAACAGAGACCTTTTCCCTCACATCCTGAACTGCCAGATCAATATCCCTCTCAAGGACAAATTCAACAGTTACAACCGATGCCCCTTCAACACTTGAAGATGTAATACTCTTTACACCATTGATGGTGTTGACTACCTCTTCGATTTTGTCAGTCACGTCGATGTCCATGATCTCAGGGCTGGCACCTTTTAGGGTCGTTGTTATATTGACAATAGGAAAATCTACCTTGGGAAAGAGATCGACACCGATGCCCACATAACTCACTGCCCCCAGAACCACCAGGGCCAGGACGAGCATGGTTGCAAAGACAGGCCGTTTAATTGATGTATCAGCGAGCCACATTAACCTTTACTCCTTCTGACAGATTGTTTTGACCTACAATCACAACCATCTCTTTTCCTTCCAACCCTTCCACAATCTCTATAAGCTCTCCGTACTTACTGCCAATCTTTACCCCTCTTTCTTTGGCATGGTCGCCCTCAATAACAAAAACCTTAGTCTTTGAGTCGTCATAGAGTATAGATGTTATAGGCACAACGGTTGTATCCCCCTGCCCCCCCGTATACAGGGTAACATTAGCAAAGAGCCCTGGTTTCAGGAGACCATCATGATTGGGGACTCTTGCTTCAACCTGAAGGGTCCTGGTTCTTTCCTCAAGACTTGGATAGAGGATCCTCACACTACCCTTAAATTCCTTGCCAGGAAAGGCATCAACTCTAAAGGTCACATCCTGCCCTACACGGAGTTTCCCAACATCCTTTTCCGTTATCGTAAAATTGAGCTTGAGAGGATTGTTCTGGATAACCACAAAGAGGTTTGTACCGTTCCTAACATAATCCCCTGCTGAAACCCTCTTCTCTTTTATGATACCATGTATGGGTGAGTGGATACCCGTCTTGGAAAGCCTTTCTTTAGAAAGGGCACAGGTTGCCTTTGCCCGTTCCACTTCAGCCATAGCAAGAGACAGTCGGGTGGAGACATCATCGAACTGTTGTTTCGTTACCAGTTCTTCCCTGTAAAGGGCATCCTTTCGCTGATACTCCAATCTCGTATTTTCAAGGGTTGCTTCTGCCTGCTTTAAAGCGATCTCTGTCCTCTTAACTTCGAGGCTGTAATTCGTATCATCAATTATCGCAAGAAGCATCCCCTTTGAAACCACTGTTCCTTCATCCACTCTTACGCTTTTTAAACCCCCTTCAATCTCACTGCTTACCATAACCTCCTCACCAGGCATCAGTGTACCGATGCTTTCCACGAAGGGTCTGAAAGACCTTTTCTCAACAGCCTGAACACGAACATTAATAGCTTTTTCAGCAGTCCCTTCTACTTTTTTCTTCTTGCAAGCAGGGCAAATTAAGATAAGGGATAGAAGGAACAACAAAAGGACAACCTGACCTAATCTGTAATCTTTCCTGTAATTTTTAACAGTGTAGTATTGCATAAACATAGCTTCACTTCCTTTTACTTTTTTTCCGCATCCTTGCTGTCAATTGCAGCCTGTTTGCCTGTAACCCTTTTTAACAGTTTCCCTGTTACCCGTTCAAGCTTCAGAATGGACAACTTACAGTTATACACAGCATCTACAACCTGACGCTCTGCTGTAACAAGTAATGTATTTGCATCCATGACATCTATACTGTTTGCCAGGCCAAATTCAAACTGCCTTGAAATAGCACTGTAGTTATCTCTGGCGAATGCCAGCCTATCCTCAAGAGATTTTAAAACCCCTTTTTGTGTCATATAGTCAAGGTAGGCATTTTCAACCTCTACATTTATTTTCTTCCTGAGGTCTTCATATACGAGATCAGCCTGTCTCTGTTTTGCCATTGACTCCATTACCTCTGCCCTCCGGAGACCTCCCTCAAAAAATGGGAAGTTCAGCTTAATGCCCGCATAGATGCTTTCCTTAATAAAAGAGGCGGTGGCAGGGTCTTCATCTTTACCTGAATAAATACCCTCAATAGAAATTGTGGGCCAGTAGAGGCCGCTCGTGTATTTAACCTGATCCCTTGCAATCTTTTTCTGTATATCGAGAGACTTCAATTCAACCCTTTCCAACAGGGCTGCTTCCTTGAGTAGCCCCAAGGCATCCTCGGGCTTGTAGCCTGCCAGGTACTGATTATCCTCAGACGCCTCTTTGAGATTATAATCTCCTGTCAATCCGACGACCCTTGCAAGGACTGCCTTTGTAAAACTCAGATTGTTTTCTGCCCTAATTAGTTCCGATTGAGCACCTGATAATTCCGCCTCTGCCCTCAGAAGAACAGTCTTTGTTACTTCACCCACTCTGACTCTTATGGCGGCGGCATCTTTATGCTTTGTGAGCCTCTCAACATTTGCTTTTGCAATATCCACAGCCTTCCTCACCCTGAGGACATCGTAATAAGCAAAGGAAACACCGAAAAGATATTCCTCCCTCACTACATGGAGGTCATATTTGCTCTTTTCAATATTATCCTTCGATATCTTAAAAGCATCGAATTCCCTGCCGCTTATCGAGAGGGACTGGTCAAGCCTTAACCCCCAGGATGCAGAATAATCAGGCTGAATGACAGAACCTGTTGACGACCGTTTTTCCTCGCTGTATCCCGTAATGCTTCCGAAAGTGGAGAGTCGGGGAAAGAACACAGAGGCCGCCTTGTCTTTCGCTCTTTCTGAAATATAGATGTCTTCCTCTGACAATTTTATCCTCTCAGAGCGTTCAAGGGCAATCTTATAGAGGTCGGCAAGAGAATACTCCTCCGCTGCATAAAGGCTATTGGATACTGCAACAGTGATCAAAACCATTGTAATACATCCGGCTATGATAAACCCGGGTTTAATCATGTCAAGTCACTCCTTTTCAGACGATTAATCCTCTTCAAACAAAGGGTTGAGTTATAAATGGCAGCATAGAGATGTTATTTTCGGAACACTCTACTAATTAGCCCACCCTGAAAAATGAAAAATTTCTTTTGGAGCGAACATGAGCAGGATTTTTGGGGTACCCATCTTGACGAAGCGGAAGATAAGCATTTTCAGGTGTTTGAGCCCGAAGGGCGAGTTCCTGAAAATGCCTGGAGCAAGTCATAGATGGGTCAAAAAACCTGCACCAGAGAGCGGAAAAGGAAATTTTTCAGGATGAACTAATTATGAGTCATGGACATTATTCATACCTCAATGCATCTATAGGGTTAAAAAGCGATGCCTTGTATGCAGGATAAAACCCGAAAAACACCCCTACTAAGCCAGAAAAACCAAAAGAGAGGAGGATGGCAAAGGGTGATACTATTGTAGGCCAACCCGCAAGCATGGCCAGCACCCTTGAACCAGATATTCCCAGAACAATTCCTGCTATTCCACCAATTAATGATAACGTAACCGCCTCGATTATGAACTGAAGCCTTATATCCCATGTCTTTGCACCAACAGCCATCCGTATTCCTATTTCCCTTGTTCTTTCTGTAACCGAAACAAGCATTATGTTCATAATCCCTATCCCTCCCACCAAGAGAGATATGGAAGCTATAGCTCCAAGCAAAAGAGTCATTACCCTTGCGGATTGTTCTGCAACCTTCATCATCTCGGTGAGATTTCTGACGGTGAAATCGCTTTCCTGTTTTTGGCCGATATGGTGCCTCTGTTTTACTAATTCGTCTATCTGTTTTTCAGCAGGTTCCATTTCCTCTGCACTTTTTGCCTTCACGACAACTATCTTTACCATCCCGGGAAACAATGTTCCAAAAAGTCTCTTCTGCGCAGTTGTTATGGGCACAAATATTGTATCATCCTGATCCTGACCTATTGGGGATGGACCCTTGGCAGAAAGAACGCCAATAACAGTAAAAGGAATTTTTTTTATCCTTATAATCTCACCAATTGGATTCATACCTCCAAAAAGGTTGTCCACAACAGTCTGCCCCAATAAACAGACCTTTGTAGCATTTCTGACATCCTGCTCTGTAAATGGTTTTCCTGCAGCAATAGTCCAATCTCTAACATTAAACACACCTGGTGTTGTCCCTGCTATACTTGTTGACCAATTCTGATTCCCGTAAACAACTTGAGCAACCTCTCCAAAAACAGGGGCAACATCCGATACGGCAGAGCACTCCTTCTTTATTGCTTCTGAGTCACCTATAGTTAGGGTAGCTTGTGTACCTGCAAGCATTCTAACCCCCCCTGCAGTGGTAGCTCCGGGAAGAATTATTAGAAGATTGCTACCCATGCTCGAAATCTGCTCAGATATTTTACGGCTTGCACCTGTACCAACAGCAAGCATGGTAATAACAGCAGCCACACCAATAATAATCCCAAGCATAGTTAGTGCAGAGCGCATTTTGTTCACTCTCAATGCCCTGAATGAAATTCTCAATGTTGATGGAATCCCTATCATGATTTTCCTGTCTGTTGAACGTCACTGCGGATACGTCCGTCAATGAATCTTATAATACGCCTGCTGTATTCTGCAATATCAGACTCGTGAGTTACAAGTATTATTGTAATCTTAGATTCTCTGTTCAGTCTCACAAAGAGTTCCATTATTTCAGCGCTTGTTTTTGTATCAAGGTTCCCAGTCGGTTCATCTGCAAGGATTATCGAGGCATTGTTCACAAGCGCCCTTGCTATGGCAATCCGCTGTTGCTGACCACCTGAAAGTTGATTGGGATGATGATGCTCCCTGCCCTCAAGCCCCACTATCTTCAGGGAGTCCATTGCCCTCTGCCTCCTTTCTCTGGCAGGAACTCCATTATAAAGCAGAGGTAATTCAACATTTTCCAGGGCTGAAGTTCTAGGTAGCAGATTAAATCCCTGAAAAACGAAGCCTATCCTTTTATTCCTTATCCTTGCCAGATCATCCCTGGTAAGTTTACCTTCATCAATCCCATCAAGGATATACCGACCCTCTGTAGGTTTATCAAGACATCCAAGAATATTCATAAAGGTTGATTTTCCTGACCCGGAAGGTCCCATTATTGCAACAAATTCGCCCTTCTCTATAGTGAGAGAAACCCCACAAAGGGCATTTATCTCAACATCACCAAGCCTGTATACCTTGCTAACTTCCTTTGCCTCAATGAGTGCCATATCAAAAAATCCTAGGTCCTCGCGATCTAGAACTACTAGCCTTGGACTCCGCCTTCGTTTTTGCCAGAGATTCCACTATTACTTCCTGTCCCTCTCTTATATTCCCCGAGAGAAGTTCAAAGTAATTGCTGTCACTTATTCCTGTCTTTATCGTTATGCGTTTGGGCTTTTCATACTCCAGTGTCCAGACGCCTAAGCTACTGTACCTGGGTGATTTGACTGTCTCAGGAGGCTTAAATCTCAGGGCAGCATTGGGTATTTTCAAGATATTTTCTTTTCTGGCAACTATTATGGAGACATTTACAGTCATACCCGGTTTGAGCTTATATTCGGGATTCTTAACCTTAACAACAACATCGTAGGTAACCACATTCTGGACACTTATGGGAGCATTTCTGACCTGGGATACAGCCCCTTTGAATGTCATGTCAGGATAGGCATCTACTGTGAATTCAACATTCATGCCGACTTTTATCTTTCCTATATCCGCCTCATCCACATTTGTATCTATCTGCATCTTTGTGAGGTCCTGTGCAATCGTAAAAAGGGTTGGCGTCTGGAAACTTGCGGCTACTGTTTGCCCCACATCCACATTTCTCGATACAACAATTCCATCTATCGGAGAAAGTATCTTTGTATACTTGAGATTGGTCTCGGCATATCTCAAGGCTGCCTCTGTCTGAGCAACCTGGGCTTTGGCGGCACTCACCTGAGCTCTTGCAACATCGTGATTTGTCTCCGATACATCCATCTCGCTCCTGGCAATCAGGTTCCTGGAAAAGAGATCCCTGTTTCTTTTCATGGTCCGCCGTGCATCAAGGAGTGTGGTCTCTGCTTTTTCGACATTTGCACTGGCTGAGAGCAGATTTGCTCTTGCCTGCTCAACCTGTGCCTCAAATGTCGCAGGGTCTATCTGGGCTATGACCTGCCCTTTTTTAACAAGAGAATTGAAATCTACATATAGGTGCTTTACCGTCCCGGATACCTGGGTCCCCACAAGGACAGTGGTTACCGGATTCACTGTGCCTGTAGCGGTAACAGTTGATAAGATATCACCTCTGTTAACCTTTTCGGTTATGAATTTCGGTTGATCCCCTTTGCCCCTGAACACAATGAGAGCAAGTATGCCAAGAACTACGATAGTTACAATGCCAATCAGTATCTTTTTCATCTCTCACCTGTTGCCTTTTCAATGCTTGCTTGTGCAATCCTGTAGTCATAAAGTGCCTGGATATAGGCTGTTTTTGCACTGCTATATGAAACCTGTGCATCAGTAACCTCTACTGGATTACCAACCCCGGCTGTATATCTGCCATTTGCAAGCTCAAGGTTTTCCTCTGCCTGTCTTACCGTTATCTCAGATGCAGAAATCCTATCCCTTGCTTCCTGCAGATTCAGGTACGCCTGCTGAACCTCAAGCAGTATTTCCTGTTTCAATGTTTCTTCATTTGCCTTCAGAAGATTAAGGTTTGCTACAGCCTCCTCTACTTGGAATCCGGTTGAGAACCCACTAAATAATGGAAATGTGATGGTCATACCCACATTCCAGCCGTCCTCCATGGGAAACCTTTCACCAACCAGGCTGTAAGCTGCATTTCCTGACAGTGTAGGATAATAGTCCTTCTTTGATACCCCTATCGATGCCTCTGCTGCCTTTTTCTTAATGAGGATTGATTTAAGGTCGGACCTATGAAGATATGCCATTTTCAGCATATCTTCAAGTATAATATCGTATCTAACAAAAGCAAGATTATCCACCAGACTGTATTCAGGGGCATCAGGCACCCCCATTGCGTTGCTAAGGATTACCCTTGCAACCCTATGTGCATTTTCAGCCTTTATAAGATTCAGTTTTGCATTACTCAAGTCCACTTCTGCCTTCGTAACATCAAATTTTGGTTTCGTGCCGACCTCATAAAATCCCTTTGCCTGTTCCAGGTGTTTTTCGAATTGTCTAACAGCTTCCTCAGCAACATCCCTGTTCCTCTTCGCCTGCAATAGTCTGTAGTATCCCTGTTTAACATTAAAGACTACCTGATCTGATACGTTTTCAAGGTCTACACGGGAAGAATCCAGGTTCAGTCTTTGAACCTCTACCCTTGTAGTGGTTTTACCAAAATCATAGATATCCTGCTTGAGATTAATACTGCTTGAATATTCATCGGATGAACGGCTGCTGGTGCCGGAAATGGGAGAGGATTTACTGTAACCTGATGACCAATCTATCTGTGGGTAATAATTCGCCTTTGTCTGTCCTACCCTGCTCTGATTTATATTTATTGTATTCATTGCTGCAACTATGTTTGGCTGTTTCTTCAGCGCTATCTCTACGCATCTTTCCAGGCTAAGAAGCTCACCCTTTTTTATAACCCCCTCTGCTCCTGCTCTATAAGGAACAAGTAGAAAAAATACAAGTGGCACCAAAGAAAAGATTCTGTAGGATAGTTGCCTGCCAAGTAAGATCATACCTACCTCTCCTTTTAATCTTGTTGCCCTTTGCAAAAACAGGCTCATGATTAGCAGTGATTTAGAAACCAGAGTGGTTCTTCCTGAATTGATAACCCATTGAAAGACGTAAGAGTTTAGTCTTTGATATAATAGGATTTTCTCGGTGGCTAAAAGTTGAGATTGGAATACTGCCTTTGCTGTCCTTAACATATTGCAATCTTAATCAAACCCAGTTTTATGTCAAGGAAAATATCAGTCCCGTTTTGCCCTTAGTTATTATTGCTTCTTCAGTATACTATAAAGCCTACTCTCTCCGGTACTTACGAAACCCTCGTTTTTCCTTTCCAAATTTTTTCATCTTTTTATTAAACTTGTTAAGTTGTTCTGGGGTCAATATTTTTCTCACTTCAAGTATTCCTTCAAGACGAAGGTCCTCCATCTTAAGAAGTACAGTCTTTAGATCGTTATGGATTTGTGTGATTTTGTTCATGTCAAGCTCAGGTTTAGCAAGCTCTTCTCTAAGCAACTCTTTTTTGTTGTGTATCTCTTCTCTCAATCTGTTTGCTTCTTCCTTATATTTATTTTTATTCTCTTCCAGCTTTTGTTTTTGTTCAGGGGTCAGGTTAAGCTGTTCAAATACTTTGTTAAAATGTTCCTTAACTTCCCGATGCTTTTTGCTTTCTGCAGGATATTTCCCATCTGGCGGCCAGGAAAAAGCGTATGGGTTTATAGCAAATATCAATACAATTACGACAAAGACTGAACATATACTGACTTTAGTTTTCATGGCTATGCCTCCTTCTTAAATTATCAAACACTTTTTACATATGTACATTTTACAAAAAATATTCTTCAATATCAGTACCATAACCACTTGATCCATTATTTGCTACTATATCAGGATAACTCATAAGATAGGTTAAGTATTCAACTTGTTTATCGGAAGCTATCTTAGCTAATTCTTGATTTTGTTTTACAGGGAAAAATGTTATCGATAACACAACTATCAAAAGAATTGATAATAGTGATACAAATACCAATCTAGGCTTAGGGATAAAAGTTAAAGATCGCAATCCTTCCAAGAATACGTTTATCGGATTATAATAATTTTGCTTATGTTCTTTTGGAATCGCTGCTCGCAGATTTTGCCATACTGATTCCGGCGTCTTTTCTCGTATAGCCTCATCGAATGGTTCGATCACAGTCTTACTGGCTGCCATAAGAAATTCTCTACAATCATTACAATGCTTAATATGATCTTCTATGTCACCTTTTGCATGACTTTTTATATAACCATCAAGGTAGTCAGTAAGAATTAAATCCTTTGCTTTTTTACAATTCATTTACCATCACCTCTTTTCTTAAAGCTAAGACTTTTTCCCTGGCCCTTTTTAGCCTTGAACGCACAGCATTGGTATTGATATTTAAAACCTGTGCTATTTCTTGGTAACTCAAGCCTTCGATATTCCTCAGAACGATGCATACCCTTTGTTCCGGAGTAAGAGCGTCTAACAATTTTTTAATTATGCTCTCTTTATGTTCTCTTTCCACCCTGTTATCCAAAGAGCTTAGAGGATTTCCCGGAGCAGAGGCATTATTATAATCTACCGTTCTATCGTTCATTTTGGATTCTTTTTTAGTGCGATTAATAGCCATATTAATTGTTATCCGATATATCCAGGTCTTTAACTTTGCTTGGAAACGAAAGTTTTTTAAATTATGATATACTGATATAAATACTTCCTGTGTTACTTCTTGGGCATCTTCTCTATTTTGAACAATTCTCAAAGCAATGTTATATACATAATCGGTATATGATCTAAATATCTTCTCAAAAGATTCGACATCGCCCTCTGATGCCCTTCTTGCAAAATCCTCATGTACATCCTGCATAAGGTTAACCTTTTACTTCATCAAATTAGGCAAATCATAATATCGCTGCTATTAATAAGCTTTGACAGATGAAAAGTTAAAAAGTTACGGTGAAATAATAAACTTGTCGATTTTTATAAAAAGCTGGCTGAAGAGTTACTGTTAGAATTAGAAGGAAAGAGAGTGATCCAAGAAATCAATTGATACACTTGATGGGGCAGCATAAGAAAGGGGACAGGTGTACCAGCTCAGTAACTCAAAACTTTAATAAAGGCAGAAGACGCAGCATGATAATTTTGGGGGGAATTTTTGGTGGCGGTGCAGGGATTTGAACCCCGGACACTGCGGATATGAGCCGCATGCTCTAACCAACTGAGCTACACCGCCTTTTGATAGTTTAATACTCGTGGTTAATATCCAAACAAAAAATCTTTTGTGGAATCATTAAAAGGTTTTTTTAATTTTAGACAACTGAAAAAGGGGGATTTAATTCATTAACTCATAGACCAAAACATAACTCTTGTCACTTTTAAAGATTGAGCCAATAGAGGTTTGTATAATTCCAACCACTAATTCATCTTTTCCGTCATTATCTACATCCTTAATTTGAAAGTCCGCAATATACCCATAAATCTTTTTCGTCCTCCAATTCTCTGATAAACCCAGACCATCCCATGTTAGACCATAAATTTCGCTGTCCTTATACATTCTAGTTTTTTCAAATAACTTTCCAGCGCCTGGAATATTTCTTACAACAATTATTTCATTTTCTCCTTTATGACTTTGAACCAGTATCCGATTTTGAAGGTATAATCTGGTCTCAAGCACTTCAAGATAGTCAATCGATTTTGTCCCGCTTGGATATTTTATTATAAAGTTCTTTGTCCCTCCATATATTTCATCACTCTTCCACATCAATTCCCCGCTATTAGAAAAAACCTTCAAGTTATCGTAATTATCAATCAGAATAATCTCCTTTTTCCCATCTTTATCAGCATCAATCAAGTTGAAACCATACACTATGGCACCCGGGGGAAGGGGAATATCTTGTTCTTCCACGTATTTCTTGTCCTTCCATACAAGCTGAGTCACACCACCGTAAAAAATACCATCCAGTCCTGCCTTCTGGCCAAGAAGCATATGAGTACTTCGGGACGTGCTAATCACCTTTAAAAAATATTTGATGCCTGTTTCAATCTTTATAAAATCTCCTTTTTGGAATTCCATAACAAAGGAATCCATTGTGGTGCCAACACGGTTGGTTACAAAAATCTCTGAAACTCCATTTTTATCAATATCTGCAACATCAAGAGATAGATAGTTGTCAGATTTCTTTCCTTTAATCTTTTTTATCAATGCCAGCCTATTTTCTGAGTATCTATATATTGATATGCTGTTATTGTCCATAACAACTGTCTCATTCTTTCCGTCTCCATCCACATCTCCAACATCAACACCTTTAATCTCTAAATCCAGTCTTTGACTCTTCCAAAATCCTCTTCTGAGGCGCAGAGGATCACCAGACATTACAAGTTCAGAGTCAGTATCGGAAGAAGTACCTTTCCCCTTTTTAGAAACAAGAAATTCTGACATAAAAGCAGATGCCTCTGCACTAGCAGTAGGAGGTGGAAGAGAAGGTGAATAGACAGGATAGGGTTTACCCGTAATCCTGGAATTGGCCTTCAAAGCAAACTCACTGATTTCAGGAATTACATTATCCAGTCCTTTGCTTGTGGCAAACAGAGATGTAACAGACTTTTTCTCCTTCAGGTCAAACATCTTGGCATCAATACTAACACTCTCACCTATCTTAGTCAGGCTGCCCCAAATAATAAAATCCACACCAAGCTGAGTGCCAATCTTTTTTATTATTTCTTCAGTTATCGGACTCTCACTAATTCGAGACAGAACTTCATTTACTCGTGTATTCTCAAGGACTACAATCTTATCCTCTACAGAAATCCTGGATGTGAGCATATCCAGGATTCCCTTCTTCAGATAATCCAGATTTTCTGAGCTGTTTATCTGGAATGGTAGCACAGCTACCTTGATTATATTATCAGCATAGGTAATCGGGTAGAATATAAAGAGGAATAACAGGATTAAAGAAGATAATCTAATAAATTTCTGAGCCACCTTCTTCATAATTCTCCAGTTCTCCTCATCTCTCGCTTATCTCTATCAGCACTCCATAGGTTGATTTAGGATGTAAAAAGGCTATTTTTGCCCCTCCTGCCCCTCTTCGGGGAGTTTCGTCAATCAGCTTAACACCCTTTTCTTTTAGCTCTCTCAATGCCTCTTCAATGTTTTCTACCTGAAGACAGATATGCTGAATCCCCTCTCCTCTCTTTTCGATAAACTTAGCTATGGCTCCCTCCGGAGATGTGGATTCCAACAACTCCAGTTCACTGTCTCCTATCGGCAGAAATACGGTAGTAGCCTTTTGCTCTTCCACGGTTTCTGAACCAGCAGACTTCATACCCAGAATATCTTCATAGAACTTCAAAGCCGGAGTACAGCTTTTTACTGCTATACCGATATGGTCGATCTTCTTTATCTTCATTTGTTCTCCATTTTTACTTCGTAAGCATTCAGCTATCAGCCGTTAGTTCTCAGCAAAAAACAAATCCTTTAACCCGCCTGATGGGATTTATTATAACATATCTTGCTGATCGCCGGGTGCTGACCGCTGGACGCTTATTTTGCTTCTATACACTGGTGTTCCTTGATATCCTTTTCGCTATAATTTCTATTACCTGTTTTGCAAGCAGATATGGATCTTCTTTTTTATTTATAATACTTTCCAGGCGCTGTTCAAAGAGATCCTTATTTTCAGCTATCAAGCCATCCATATACCGATATATCTCGTGTTCAACTATTTTAATGATTTCAGTTCGGATCCTTTCTTTCCGGCGGTAAGCCAGCGTACCGCTTTTAACCAAAAACTCTCTATGTTCCTTAATCTTTTCAACAAGGGTGCCGATGCCCTGATCTTCCGTTGCTACAGTTTTAATAATGGGAGGAGTCCATTCTCTTTCAGTCGAACTCAGTCCTAACATCATCTTAATCTCTGTGACCAGTCTGTCAGCACCATCCCTATCGGCTTTATTTACAACAAATATATCTCCAATCTCCATAATGCCAGCTTTTATTGCCTGGATATCATCACCACCACCCGGCATCACAACAAGAATCGACACATCAGCAGTTCTAACAATGTCCACCTCGTCTTGCCCAACACCAACAGTCTCTACAATAATATAATCCTTACCATAGGCATCAAGGATCTTTACCGTATCTGACGTTGCTCTGGAAAGCCCACCCAGACTCCCTCTGGTAGCCATGCTGCGAATGAAAACATTATCATCACTACTTACTCCCTGCATCCTCACCCTATCACCCAACAACGCCCCACCGGTAAATGGACTTGTTGGATCAATAGCTATAATTCCCACAGTGTAGTTCTGACTTCGAAGCTCTTTTGTAATCCTGTCAGTTAGCGTACTTTTACCTGCTCCAGGAGGTCCGGTAATACCAATTATATAGGCATTGCCAGTAAAAGGATAGATTTTCTCCATTGCCTCAACACCACCCGGCATTTCGTTTTCCACGAAGGTAATCAGTTTAGCCAAAGCTCTAACCGAGCCCTTACGTACCTCATCAACCAGTTCCATAGCATCTCCCCAATCTATTCTGTGAATATACCAACTATTTATCCCTGAGACAGATTCTCTCTAATATAGTTTATTAGTGTTTGAGAAGACATACCGGGACCAAAAATCTCAGAGATTCCAAGTTTTTTTAACTCCGGGACATCATCTTCCGGGATAATACCCCCGCCTAAAACCAATATATCACCTAATCCCTTTTCTTTCAAGATCTCCATTATTCTCGGAAACAAAAAACCATGAGCCCCTGAGAGAATACTCAACAAAAGGGCATCTACATCCTCTTGAAGAGCTGCATCTACAATCTGTTCCGGGGTTTGACGAATCCCCGTGTAAATAACCTCCATCCCTGAATCTCTTAAAGCCCGAGCAATAACCTTAGCGCCTCTATCATGGCCATCCAAACCGGGTTTTGCCACTAAAACCCTAATCCTTCTGTCTTGATTCATCTAGGTCCCCCTTCTCAAATCGCTCCTTTTTATCACATAGAGCGAAGAACCTTCATATTGCCGAAGTTCCCTCATATTCGCCAAAGACTTCTCGGAGCAAACCACATATCTCACCCAATGTTGCATATGCCTTAACCGCCTCGAGTATTGGGGGCATTAAATTGGTATTGCCCTCAGCAGTCTTTCTTAACGCTAAGAGGGTGGATTCAACCTTTTGATTATCCCTGGCTACCTTAAGTTCTTTAAGCTTTTTTATCTGAATAGCTCCTACCTTTGGATCAACCTTTAGTAAACCCTTGGGAAGTGGTTCCTCTACCTGGTAGCTATTCACCCCTACCACCACTTTTTTCCCGGATTCCACTTCTTTTTGGTAGCGGTACGCACTTTCCTGAATCTCCTGTTGAATATAGCCCTTTTCTATAGCAGCAGCGGCTCCTCCTAACTCGTCTATCCTGTTGATATAGTCGATTATCTTCTCCTCCATCTTTCTTGTCAGACTCTCTATATAGAAAGAGCCACCCATTGGATCCACTGTATCGGTAACCCCAATTTCATGAGCTATTATCTGCTGGGTCCTCAAGGAAAGACGTACTGAGTCCTCTGTTGGCAGTGCTAAGGCTTCATCAAAGGAGCAAGAAGCTAAGGATTGAGCACCCCCCAATATCGCTGCCAAGGTCTGGAATGCCACCCTTACAACATTGTTGAGGGGTTGTTGGGCAGTTAGTGCACTGCCCGCGGTCTGGGTATGAAAGCGAAACATCCATGACCTGGGGTCAGAAGCTCCAAATCTTTCCTTCATAATCTTTGCCCATAACCTTCTGGCAGCTCTATATTTGGCTACCTCTTCAAAGAAGTTATTATGGGTATTAAATATCCAGGAGATTCTTGGAGCGAAATCATCTACCCTCAACCCAGCCTTTATACCCGCATTCACATATTCAATAGCATCTGCAAAGGTAAAGGCTATCTCTTGTACCGCTGTGGCACCGGCCTCCCTCATATGATAGCCCGCTACATTTATAGTATTCCATTTAGGTACATGTTTTGAACAGTACTCAAATATATCGGTAATCAACCTGAGGGACGGACCCACCGGAAATATATATGTTCCCCGGACTGTATACTCTTTTAATATGTCGTTTTGAATCGTGCCATTCAGCTTCTCAGTGGCTATCCTTTGTTTCTCTGCAACTGCCAAATACATTGCCAGAAGTATGGCGGCCGGGGCATTAATAGTCATAGACGTACTCAATTTATCCAAAGGGAGCCCGTTGAAAATCGTCTCCATATCAGCAAGAGAATCAACTGCTACCCCTACCTTTCCCACCTCACCCTGGGAAAGAGGATGATCCGAATCATAGCCAATCTGGGTAGGCAGATCGAATGCCACACTCAGCCCTGTCTGCCCCTGTTCAAGAAGATACTTATATCGTTTATTGGTTTCCTCTGCTGATCCATACCCGGAGTACTGTCTCATTGTCCACAGTTTCCCAAGGTACATTGATGGATGGGGAGCTCTGGTAAAAGGATATTCGCCCGGGAAGCCTATCTCTTCCAGATAATTAATATCTCTGATGTCATCTACAGTATAAAGAGGCTTAATCTCTAGGCCCCAATCCGTTTCAGACTTCCTGAATGTATGCTTTCCCAGACAGTCCCTGTTCCACCTTTTTGTTTCTTCTCGTATCTTTTCTATATCCTCTTCCATCACTAAATCCCCCAAAAAGCGCCCTTCTCTGCTCAACCATTACCAGAAACAATTCCTGAAGCCGTAATTGTCCCCATCAACCATGCTACATCTGGACCCACTGCATACATTAATAGAAATCCCTTAGGATTAGCTACTTATTCTATGACAGCAATAACCGTATCTGCTTGAACCGTCTGTCCCACTGATACATTTAATTCTTTTATCTTCCCAGACACCGGGGCAACCACCGGAATCTCCATCTTCATTGCCTCCATTAATGCCATCTGGCTGCTCTCTTCTACCTTATCTCCCACTTTTACGTCTACTGCTATTATCTTTCCTACCATCGGTACTACTACCGGTGTTCCTTTAGATTGATCAGCCACTTACGTTTTACCTCCTCCTTTAAATTCTTCTATTAAACTCTCACCTTCCCACAAACTTTGGCGCCCTTTTTTCAACAAATGCTGCCATCCCCTCTTTCTGATCAGCGGTTGAGAAGACAACTCCCATTGCATCGATGTCCCTGTATACCCCTTCCGGATCAGGAGCATCCTGTGCTTCATTGAGTGCCTGTTTTGCCAGTTTTAAAGTAATTCCACTTTTTGATGCGATATTGCGGGCTAAAACCTTAACCTCATCCAAAAACTTGTCCGCAGGAAACACCCTGTTCACCAATCCAATACCTTGGGCGGTCTTTGCATCAATGGGGTTTCCAGCGAAAACCATCTCCTTTGCCATTCTCATCCCGACAGCTCGAGCTAAACGATGCATTCCCCCTGCACCAGGAAGCACCCCTATCTTTATTTCAGGCACACCAAATTGTGCCTTTTCTGATGCAACAATAAAGTCACATGCCAAAGCCAGTTCACACCCTCCTCCAAAGGCAATACCATTCACTGCAGCTATTACCGGTTTAGGCATCTTCCCGAGAACTTCGAATGAATCGAATAATGCCCTGGCCCATTCTCTGGCTTCACAGGGGCCGGCATCTTTAAGTTCTTTTATGTCTGCACCAGCGGCAAAAGCCCTTCCCTGACCGGTCACAATGATAACTCTTACTTCATCGTCTTCCTTCAATATTTCTGCTGCTTTTCTCAGGTCTTTACCCACTCCGGCATTTAGGGCATTCAACGCATCAGGTCTATTAAGGGTTATCACTGCTATACCACCCTCTTCTTTTGAAACTATTATGCTCTTATATTCCATGACAATCTCTCCCTAAAAGTAAGAAATCTGATAGCTTCGTAAAAAGTCCATCTGCTGTAGTCGCTCTGGTCCTTGACCATTCGCCCCTTGCCTAATATACCTAACAGTCAAAAAGTATGCAACTTCTAATTACTATTGTCAAGTGAGTTTTGGAGAATTTTTTAAACGCCCAGTTCCCTGGCTATGACGATCTGCTGAATCTCTGAAGTACCTTCAGTAATGGTTAGAAGTCTTGCGTCCCGCCAATGGCGCTGAATAGGGTATTCCATTATGTATCCATATCCACCATGGATCTGCATAGCCTCACTGGTAACCTTTTGAGCTACTTCACTTGCGAACAGCTTCACCATTGAGGCCTCTTTCATACAGTCTTTCCCCTGATCAAACAACCAGGATGCTCTATATGTTAACCACCTGGCAGCTTCAATATCCATCGCCATTCTTGCTAGTTTGAATTTGGTTACCTGAAAATCCTTTATGGGTTTGCCAAATTGGACCCTTTCTCCAGCATATCGAATGGATGCCTCCAAGGCAGCCCTTGCTACCCCGATACACCTTCCACCATAGGAAATCCTTCCACTCTTGAGGGTGGCTATCAGGTAAGGGAATCCCTCCCCTTCTTCTCCCACTAACTTATCTTTTGAAACCCTGCAGTCTTCGAAGAGCAACTCTGCAGTGTCAGCCGAACGGTTCCCTACTTTCTTCAGCTTTCTGGTAACAGAATAACCGGGAGTACCTTTATCCACAATGAGTATACTAACTCCACCTTTGGAACCCTTGCTCTTGTCAGTGTATGCAGCCACACAGATATAATCGGCAATACTTCCATTGGTGATGAATATCTTCCTGCCATTTATTATATAATAATCCCCATCCTTTACTGCCGTGGTCTGTATTGACGCTGCATCAGAACCAGCATTGGGTTCTGTAAGGCCAAATGCTGATATCTTCTCCCCTTTAATGGCCGGCACAAGATACTCCTGTTTCTGTTTCTCTGTCCCATGCTCAAGAATCATAGAAGTACCAAGGCTGGATTGGACAAGAAGCCCGGAACCTATCCCGGAGCACACCCGCATAAGCTCTTCTATGTATATATTTTCAGTGAGCTTGTCTGTCCCTGCAGCACCGTACTTCTCCGGATACCTGACACACAGGAAACCCAGCTTTCCAGCCTTGGGAATTATCTCCACAGGATAAACCTCTGTCTCTTCTGCTTCTTCAACCAATGGTCCTATCTCGTTTTCCGCGAAGTTCTTTATCGCCTCTCTAAATATCCTTTGCTCCTCCGTAAATTCAAAATCCATTTTGTTCCCTCCTTAAAGTAAAATCCTCTAGTAACCGTTCACGGTTCTCAGTTTACGGTTTGTATTTCTTAGATTCAAGTTTTTGCCAACTGTTAACTGTAAACGGATACATACTTTCTAACCGCGATTATTACCATATAACATCACACAGGATACAGAAGGATGTCCTCCAAGGGTATGAGCTAATCCAATTTCAGCATTTTTAATCTGGCGTTTATCCCCCTTCCCCTGTAACTGTTTGTATATCTCATAGCTCATCCTCAAGCCACTTGCCCCAACAGGGTGACCAAAACATTTGAGCCCACCATCAGTATTGACAGGAAGATCTCCTTCAAGGGTAAAAGTACCGGCATCAACATCCTCTCTTGCCTTCCCTTTAGGGCTGAAACCCAGATCTTCATAAATAATAAGCTCAGTTATAGTGAAACAATCATGAACCACAGCGAGGTCTATCTCCTTGCGGGGGTTTTTAATACCTGCCTGCTCGTATGCTTGTCTGGCAGCTCTTTGAGTTACCTCAAAACCTGTCCAGTCAAATCCTGGCTGGAAATGAGGCATCATGCTGTTTTGAGAAAGCCCTATCCCCTTTATATAGATAGGATCATCCCTGAATTTTTTAGCCATGTCAGCCCTGGCTATGATTGCCACTGCTGCCCCATCGCTGTTACCACAGCAATCAAACAATCCAAGGGGCCATGCAATAATAGGAGCTTTTACGGCCTGCTCCAGAGTAATCTCCCTTTGGAAATGGGCCTTTGGATGCAGACTCCCGTTTTTGTGATTCTTGACTGCGATCTTGGCTATAGTCTCTTTGCCTTCCTCCGGGCTTAAACCATAGGTATGAAAATACCTGGTAGCAATAAAGGCAAAACTGCTGGGAGCTGTTCTCCGCATCTCCATCACAGGATGCATCCCTCGTCCAACTCCCAGTCCTGGGAAACCTGTATCCTTGAGTTTCTCAAAACCGACGGCTATAGCAATATCATACATACCACATGCTACAGCAAAAGAGGCATTCCTCAGTGCTTCATGCCCGGTAGCACACCAGTTCTCTACCCTGGTTATGGGTATCCCATGAAGCTTGAGGGGTTCAGCCAAAGCAAGTCCTCCCATCCCTATCCAATGGGCACTGACCGTTCCAAGCCAGGCAGCCTGAATATCCTTAGGATCGATACCAGCATCCTCGTATGCCTCATAAGCCGCCTCTATTATCATATCTTCAGGTCCTTTATTCCAGTTTTCACCAAACTTACAACACCCCATCCCGATTATAGCAATCTTATCCTTGATACTTTCCATTTTGTTCCCTCCTTATCTTGCCGGTCTGCACTTCCAGAAATAGTTATAAAACCCTCCTTCTCTATGGAATCTTCTGAAAGTCATCTCCACTGGCAACCCTACCTTAACCTCTTTGGGATCACAGTCGGTCATCAGACAATAGATTCTTGCTCCTCCCTCCTCTGACTCGACAATCGTCTGTACCGTTGGAGGATTTACACCACCAGCAAGGTTATCCAAGGAATAGGTAAAGACCTTGCCTTTCTTATCAGAAAGTCTCACCTCTTCAAACTCATCCCGAGAATGACACCCAAAACACACCCTCTGAATTGGGAAAGAAACAAGCCCACAATTCTTGCATTTGCTTCCGTGACAGCTTAAGACCCACTTTTGGGTCCTCCACATTACCGATGCTGAAGGGAAAAGCTTTATAAACTCCTCTGGTAGTGATACAAGCTGACGGTAAGCAAGGTATTTTTCGTAAGTAGGCAACATCATCTTCAATCCCATACTCTTTTTGAGCCCTCGCTTGTTTTTTACTCCTTCGATGGCATCCGTTACCTGTAATATAAAAACATCGCTTCCATCTCCATAGCTAGCCAGAAGAATCTTGTCACCGGCTTTTGCCTCTTCCAGCGCTGAAACCAGAAGAACCAGAGGCTGTGCACTCCCAACATTTCCAATGGTCGTAATTAAAGGATCCTGCAACTGGGTCTTTAGATCAAATCCAAGGCTCTTTGCCAAATCAGCATGACTTCGGGCATCAGGACTGTATAAGACCACCTTGGTAAAATCCTTTGGTGTCAATCCTCTTTTCTTCATAATTCCAGAGATCGCCGCCTTCATATTCTTTGTATAACCATTAATCAATACCCAACGATCTTCCCATGAACGGACAAAAGTATCCTGATCTGTTCTCCAAACATCGGTAATATCATCAGACACTGAGTAAGCATCTTCTATGGTAGCTATAACATCTGAATCTCCTAAAAGAAGGGCTGCTGCACCATCTCCAAAGGTCTGTTCGTCAACAGAACGAGGGGTCCCAAGCCTGCAGTCAGCAGCAGTTATCATGATACTCTTTGCTTCACCACTTTTAATGGTATTGAATGCCGTTCTCATGGCAGAAGTCCCTGCCCGAAGAGAGTTAGCAAAATCACCCGTCCAGATTTCCCTGTTTAAATCGGCAACAGTAGCCACTATGGACGAACATGCCTTCTCCTTATACGGCGAAGTTGTTGAGGCAAAGAACAACCCTTCAATCCCGCGACGATCTTCTCCATTTAAACAGTTTAGGGCAGCCTCCACAGCCATACTCAGGCTATCCTCATCATAATTGGCAACACTCCTTTCGCCACCTATGGAACGGGTGCCCCATGCATTACCGATTATATCTCTGTTCATTCTAGAGATGGGTATATATGCCCCGTATGATTTGATTCCAACCATAATTACCTCCTTAACCTAAAAGACATCTAATGACCATAGCCATAAGGGAATGTAGAAATTCCGAGTTCCCATGAAGTGAAAGACAACATCCTTCCTAAAAAACATAACTAAAAAGTTTTTGCATTTCTTAAAAATAAGAGAAATCCTTTCTAAACGGCAAGATCAAAAAAGCTGAATGAGCATTCATTCAAAAATTACCACACACACCGAAGACTGTCAAGATTTTTATTGCCTTTTACCCTTTTAATAGATCCGATATGTTGGCATTTAAAGGTATGCCTTTTTACAACTGGGGCAAATGCCCTCTTCCATTTACCCTTTATCTGAATTAAGCCAACAAAGGGGATATTTTGTTATAATTCAAATCTACCATCAGAAAAAAGTTTCACACAGGTATCCACTACTCTTTTATCATAAAGGATATCTTTATTCTTTGAAATCTCTACCAGAGCTTTATCTACACCGAGAGCCGGACGATAGGGCCTGTGAGAAGATATAGCTTCAACAACATCCGCTACAGCTACTATCCTTGCTTCATAGAGAATGTTTTCACCAGAGAGGCTCCGAGGGTATCCTGAACCATTCATCCTTTCGTGATGCTGGAGTATGATTTCTGCCAATGGCCACGGGAATTCTATGTCTTTCAATATGCTGTAACCTATCTGAGAATGAGTCTTAATCAGTTCAAATTCGGTCTTGGTTAACCGACCGGGCTTACTGAGAATCTCAGATGGTAAAGCAATCTTCCCTAGATCATGAATCATGCTTGACATCCGGATAGCATCAAATCGTTCCTTTGAAAAGCCCATATCTTTAGCGATAGCACAGGAAAGGTCTCTCACGCGCCTTTGATGGCCAGCAGTATAAGGGTCCCTCATTTCAATCGTCATTGCCATTGCCTGAATGACCCCCTCTGTGGCTACCTCCAACTTATTAAGAGTCGTCTGGAGTTCTCTGGTGCGATCCAGAACCGCCTGCTCTAAACCATGACGTTGAATCCGATTCTTAATCTCAAGTTCTCTACGCCTTAGAGCATTGGCTATATTTATCATTAACTCGTTGTGCCTAAACGGTTTGATAACGTAGCCAAAAGCCCCTATTTCCAAAGCAGTCTCTGCAATCTCAGGATCATCCACACCACTGACCATAACGACTGCTGTTTCCTGATGCTCGGCAAGAACATATCGTGTTAAGTCTAACCCAGACTCGCCAGGCATGTTCACATCACAGAGAATAAGATCAAAATTTTGGCTCTTAATCAATGATCGTGCCTCCACTGCATCGGCAGCCAGACTGCATTTATATCCAGCCACATCCAACATTCCACCAAGCAAACGTCTGATAGGTTTCTCATCGTCAATAACCAATATACTTGTCATACTTATCCTCCAATCTTAGACGGACATTAAAGAATCTTAATTCTCTTTGTGGATATGCGGGATTCCAAATCCTTAGCTTACAGGGACGTAGCTTACAGGGGCGGTTCTAATATTATTTAGTAATATCATATAGATATAAACTATTTTCTTGGTATTCCTCTTATTGGTCGTTTAGCCTCAACCACCTGATTATTCCCTCTGCTTATGATCTGATGAGGCCTTTGATGAAAAGGCTATTCTTGCTGTTCATAGCATCATTGGCAAATCCTCGACTACAAAATGATCTACCCTATTTACCTCTTTTAACAACCCAAACAATTATCTTCTAACTAGTTATATTAATTGATATATTTTAGAAGTGTCCCCCTCAATAAGTAGTGTTAATTAGAAACAACGCCCTCAAGTACTTTTAAGCACCTGTTACGGGTACCTTACAACACGAACTCCATTCCCTCGGCGCATGCGAAACATTCAAGGGAGCTCCCGGATTTGAGAATATACTCGCGGCACCAATCTACCTGGTGGTCAATTTCCTCATCCGAACGGTCGGGATCATGATGGAATAATCCCAGACGTTTCACCTCAGCCTCCATAGCAAGGTCAACGGCGTCCTTAAATGTCGAGTGTCCCCAGGAGCGTGTCCTGTCATATTCAGCCTCGGTATACTGGGCATCATGAAACAGGAGACCGACATTGCCGCAGAAATCGAGGTATGCTTTTCTGGAAAGACCGGTCTCGTGGTGATATCGTATTTCATTATCTGTCAGAAACACGAACGTTTTGTCCTTGTCTACAAACTTAAATCCGTAACCGCCGTTGGGGTGATTCAGGGGAAGCGAATGGCACATTATGGAAGAATCATGTGGCAATATGTGATCACATAATTCCCTGGTGCAGATACAACCCACGTCAAATCTGGCATTCAACACCTCGAATGCTACCGGGAAATAAGGTGGCTCCATCAGATGGGCCAGGTATTTTAAGATGGATTGTTGCGCCATGGAACAGCCGCAGATGACTATGGAAAAGCCGGGAAGATATGCGGGCGAAAAGAACGGAAAGCCTGTGAGATGGTCCCAATGAGAATGTGTGAGTAGAAGGTTGATACTAGAAACAGTCTTATCTTTCAACAACTCATGCCCCAATTTACGTATCCCGGACCCCGCATCGATTACTATCTTCTGTCCTGTGTCTGATGTCAGTTCGAGACATGTTGATTCGCCGCCATAGCGCAGTGTTTTCTGGCCAGGCGATACGATAGAACCCCGGCTACCCCAAATCTTGATCCTCATAGAAGTCTCCTTATCTAATTATCCTCTCGCTTGTTACATCCTTGTATACATAGCAAGGAATACCTCCAACAACTATTCTACCTATCCTTGGCATAATGTATTACATATACTTCCTAAATTAAAAATATCAAGAAAAGGGCTGCATCCCTTTTACGCAGACATCAGAATCCAAAATAGAACCCCACTACTTTATTTTTTTGTCGGCAATCAGTTTTTTCAATAACTCCTTCTCGTTGTCAGCAATTACTGTTTGTGCATTATTCGCTAAACCAGTTTCTACATCGACAAACCTCAAGTTAACCATAAAACTGTTATTTAATTTGGACACAGAACCTACGAGCACTTTCTCAGCCCCGAGCAATTTTCCAACTTTTGCAATTGTCTCGTTATTAATCAACCCAGTCATATTTAATGCATGCTCATTCAATACCTTTTGAATCATCACCCTCTCTGCAATGCTATATTCACCACTTTTGATCCAAAAAGTGCGTAGAGCCTCTGCAATAGTCTTTCCAAGCCCAGAAACAGTTCCAACTTCTTCTAAATCAAGAATGGCCAAGGTTACTTTTTTAACATGGTAAGAGCTTATAACTAAACTCACAGGTTTTTCACGAAAGAAAGGCCCTTCAATCTTGACGGCACCAATACCTTTTTTGTACCAAATCGTGCCTTCGAACCTTGCTTTTTCATTGGGAGATGCATTGCGTGATTTTATGAAAATATCAAATACCATACACTCTTGAAAAGAACCTGCTGGTGTTGCTAGCTCAGCAGAGTGGACATTCTTTGTTTCAATAATGAAATCAGGGAAAAAGAAAAATGGTATTGGACCTTCTTTAACCAAAGGGAATCTTTCTGCTGGCATGTCTACCCTATCTGGATTTTTAACTTCCAAATACCCAGGAGCTTTTCTAACTAATATTCCCCTTAACATAGCACTATCTTTTATCAAGGAAAATGGTTCTCCCTCTATTTTTTTCTCTTCAATAACTTCCATAATTCGCAGAGAGTGCCCCGGTTCAAATAGATATGTCCAAGTATTCCCCGGCTGAAGATGTTGGGAACTGAACAACATTAAGATGAATGCAATCACGTCAAACATAATTTTTCTCCTATATCCTATGTTTACTTCAAAGATTTTTCATTAGCAGAAACGTCACTATATTCATTCTCAAAATAAAAAACTGCGTGAGGATAGAGGCTGCGTAATTTCTTCTGATCTTTTAATTTGAGAAAATTATTCCCCATAAACACCTTCAGTCCCTTTAATTTAGCTAACGACTGAGGCAGTTTGATACCACCGTTTGAGCGTATTGAAAATTCTCGAAGGTTTTTCAGATCCCCGACAAAGGCTGGGATATGGTGGATATCATTATAATCCAAGGCTAATCTTCTTAATTTTTTCAGGGAAGCAATCTCAGCCGGTACAGTTTGAAGACCATTCCTACCCAAATTCAATTCTTCAAGGTTCTGGAGTTTTGCTATGCTCTCTGGCAATTTTTTGATTTTGGATGGGGGCACAGGTTTCCGGGAGCCAATTTCACGTGGATCTATAGCCCCATATAATATCAAGATCTTAAGGTTTTGTAACTGGCCAATTGATGATGGAATAGTGATGTTAATTTGACAGCCATTCCCATTATCAATAATTAATCTTTCTAACTTCTTTAACTTCCCGACTTCCTCTGGAAGATCTTCAAGATTTTCCTGGCAAGAAATTTCCAATTCCTTTAAATTCACAAGTGATCCGATTTGGGAAGGCAAATGTTTCATTTCAGGGTCAAATTTGTGAAGAGAAAGGTGTGTCACTTTTTCAGGTGCAAGAAAAGCTTGCTCCAGGCTATCGAAAGATTGTGCCAGGGCAATGACAGCTGTTATAAGAAAGAAGCCCAATACAAGCAGATACTTTTTCATTTTATCTCAGATGAAAGGTGTGAAAGGTGTGGAAAGGTGGGACGACCTTAAAAATTAAAATAACTCATGAATCCAATTGGTAACCTTCTCGCTTCGCCATTCTTTCTCCACGTTGAACAGAATAACTCACGGCAGCAGGTGTTATGTCTAGTCTCCTCGCTACATCCACCATTGATATCCCCAATTCAATAACAGACCAATAGCAAACTAAATCCCTCGCTTTGACCCGATCTCGTTGGTTGCCTCTTTGGGTTATGAACTCCTTTTCCATCTGGAACAAGTCACAGACCCTCTCGACAACCTTTTCAAAATCATACCCCAACTGTTTTAGTTTGTGTTTACGGGAAAACTCTCCTTCTGATTCCGAAAGTACATATCTTGCAAAATTACTCCCACCCAATATCCGTTGATCGCTCTTTATGCGATCCTGACCCTCAAGTCTCATCTTTTTGATTTCATCCCAACCACCTAGACTTCTGATCAGGCCGCCTCCTACCAGTTCAGGTCGCCTGCCCAAGGCAATGCCTTCCTGAACATAGGATATATATTTCTTTCTCGCTTCACCAACCCTTTTTCCAAAATACCCAAGCACATATTCCACATCTTGCCATCCCCTCTGTTGCTTCCCCATTAAGGCGCTATGCCCGCAATAGGGGTAACTATTCAGTTCATCTAATTCAACCACAACCTTTGCTCTCAGAGGATTCAGATGTATATACCGAACCAGTTCAAGTAAGTAGATGTCTTCCTCACAGATAATCGATTTATATCTGTTTTGGAAAAGTTGTCCGTGGCGCTTATGTCGTCTATTATAAGATACTGCATATCCGGTAAGCAATCTTCTCATTAAAGCGGCAATTCCCATCGGGCCGCTTCTGATCAGAAAATGGGCGTGATTTGATAAAAATGACCATGCGTAGCATTGGGTCTTGGTTTTAGGCAGCAGTACGTCCAGCCGGTCGATGAAGTTCTCGCGGTCTTTATCATCCGTGAATATCTTTCTTCGTTCTATCCCCCTGATAATCACATGATGCAACAAACCGGGAGTGTCTAATCGGGCTATCCTTGGCATACTCTAAACATACCAGCATTCTTAAATCACGTCAAGTTATTTTAATTTTTAAGGTCGTCCCCTTTACCCCTTTACCCTCTTTATCCTCTTAGGTTCCCTTGTAGATCCGTCAAATGCGATGATCCACCAGGTAAGGAAAAATAGTCCTGGTCAATATTTATATGTGGTGGTTCGTGCAGGTCGTGACTCACGAAGTAGAACCTGTACGGCCCTGATCTGAAGATTGCTGGAGACATCTTTCCACTCCTCGTCTACGTTTCTGGCGAACAATTAATTCTCTAGTTCTGGTTACTATCTATTTTTACTATTTTTCTCCACCAAAACTTATTTTGTATCCATTCCCGGTATCTTGCTCTTCATGCCTGCCGGCATTCCGGGTATAGACATCTTCTTGTAATCTGAAGGCGCTTCGAAAAGGCTGTCTGGCTGGCTGCCCAACTTGACGTCTTGGTATTCCATGACCCAGCTTCCGTCCAAGGCCGCCATCTTGATAGGAAAGTTGATATCCGTAGCCCACCACTGATAGGTCTGCGTGAGGTTGTCATCAACCTTGGCGGTCACTTCATATTTTGTTGAGGGATGACCGTCGATGGTTTCGCTGCCGACCTTCTTCCGGCTTACCTCTCCCTTCACTTTTTCTTTAGCCATTTTGATCTGTTCATCTGTCACCCCAAGTGTTTCCATATAAGCTTTTTGCGGCTTAATGAGAATCCAGACTTTGTTGAGGTCCATCCTGACAATGGTGGATGACCCAGCCGCTTCATAATCTGTCCGGTATTTGCCCGGTTTCATATAAATCTTCATTGTTATCGTCTTACCCGCAGAACTGCTCACGACCGTCGCCGATAGCTCCTGGGCTATCGCGGCTTTTTCCTCTGCCTTCTCCGTTATTCCCTCATCTTTGTCCCTACCGCAGCCCACCACTAAGAGGAATACAAAAAACGACATCGCTCCCACTATCAATGATCTTTTCATCTACACAACTCCTTCCTAAATTTTTCATAATATCCTCCATAAAATAAAGCCCCACAAAAAACAGCTCATATAACAAAACCTTCAGGAAGTCCTTGTATTATCAGATGTAACCTTATCTATTTTTTAATAGATTTTCAACCCTGGCATGGCTGTCTGCAGATCCTGTTTGCCCTGCTGTGATATTTTTGTACCTACGATATCAACTCTCTGGAGGTTTTTGAGTTTTTTTAAGTGAGGTATGCTCGCATCTGTAATCTTTGTACCGACCAGATAAAGGCTCTTTAAATTGGTAAATGTTCCGATGAGTTCCATGTCGGCATCGCCTATGTTAGTC
Source organism: Thermodesulfobacteriota bacterium (assembly GCA_040757775.1). Taxonomy (NCBI): domain Bacteria; kingdom Pseudomonadati; phylum Thermodesulfobacteriota; species Thermodesulfobacteriota bacterium. The sequence continues at coordinate 45,351 of JBFLWQ010000016.1, read as the reverse complement.
TGGTTCAGGCCAAGGATAGATAAGTTTTTGCCCTGCAGATGCTTTAGCCCTTCGCCTGTAACTTTGGTGCCGTGAAGACCAATTGACTCAAGAGAATTCAGATCTTTTAAATAAACCATACCGGCATCAGTTACATTTGTTATTGGAATGCTAAGAATTTTAAGATTGGTGAGTCCTGCAACATTTGACAGACCTGAATCATTTGTCCATCTGGGAAGAGTGAGTTCTTCGAGTTTTGTCATCACCTTGATGTGACGCATATTTTCATTGCTGATGAGCTGCCCAGTACTCACACCGTTAAAAGAGCCGTACATCTGAAGCTGAAGCCGTTTCATTTCAGGTATCTGCTCGATCGTTTTCTTGTAGTTTATAGAGGCAAGCCATGCCTGCGCTTCTTGTAAAGATTTGACTTTTGGATCTTCAGTAGATGCCGACTTTTTTTGTGTTGTTCTGTCAGGTAATCGCAAGGTTTTTTTCTTTGATGGGAGTTGCCCTTCTGATGCAAAAGAGATGTTAAATAAAAGTGCCACGGCAATTACTGCTATAAATGTACGCATCTTTAACCTCCTAATCATTTGAGATTTAATTTATATCCAGCAAAAAAGCTGCTGAAACCACTAATGCCGGATTGCATAATGAAATACACATCCTATAATTCGAATTACTGTAATTAAAACAAACATAAAAGTCAATACAGCAAATTGCTTCGTTAATGTAACACTGGGTTCAGCCAGATCCTACAATGTTGGTGATTGGCTGCGGAAGGCTACGGGGGTTCTGCTCTGGAGTTCTGGCTGGTTCTGGGGGCAAAATACTCAATTCAATCATTTTTTTACGGCCTAACCGTCGATCGACAAGCACTTTCGGGTAAAACTTGCCTTACCCAATTATCATAGTGTTAATAGTATCAATGGGAGACTTATATGTCAACGCCTAAAAAGACAGGAAAATGCTCGGTGGAATAAGCATAGATGAAGAAAAATTAGAGGTAATTACATAAAAAGCTGAATGGACTGTTTTGCCATATCCAGGTATGGAGACGGGAATATCCCTATCAGCAGGGTTCCGATTACTGCAATAATCAGGGCAATAGTTATAGATGGCGACCACTTGAGACCTGCAAACTCTTTCACCGGCTCCTTCATATACATCATCACGGTAATCCTCAGATAGTAATAAACTGAAACCAGGCTGTTCATAACGCCGATGATGGCGAGCCAGATATATCCTGACTTTATTGCTGCACTGAAAATGTAGAACTTCCCGACAAACCCTGCTGTCGGAGGAATGCCGGCTAAAGAGAACATAAAGACAGACATCAACAAGGCAAGCGCCGGGTATTTAAAACCCATGCCTGAGTAATCGTTGATATCCAGGTTTTCCTCACCTTTACGGCCATAAAGGATGATAACAGCAAATGCCCCCAGATTCATAAAGGCATACGCTAACATATAGAACAGTATGCTGGATGTTCCCAATTCATTTGAAGCCACCATTCCAACCATTATATATCCTGCATGGGCAATACTGGAATATGCCAGCATTCGTTTTATGTTGCTCTGAGCAATGGCAACTACGTTTCCCAAAGTCATTGTAAGGACGGCCAATATCCACAAGACATAGTTCCAATCAGGCTGAAGATCCCATAGAGAATAGAGGAACACCCTTACAAAAGCTGCAAACGCCGCTGCCTTAACCCCAACAGACATAAAGGCTGTAATAGAAGTGGGGGCACCTTCATAGACATCCGGGGTCCACATATGAAACGGGACAGAGGCTATCTTGAAACCAAATCCAACAATCAAAAGCCCCATTCCAGACAGGAGCATCGGATCTTTCAGGTAAGCGGCTTTGGAAAGGTACTCTGATATACCCTTGAGATCCGTTGTGCCTGTGGCACCATACATCATTGCTATACCATACAATAAAAAGGCAGAAGAAAAGGCACCAAGCAACAGGTACTTCAACGCGGACTCGTTTGATTTGTTACTCTTTCGAAAGAAACCTGCAAGAACATATATCGATATGGACATAGTCTCCAGACCTAAGAAAATCGTTATCAGGTTGGACCCTATCGCCATAAACATCATACCTACTGTCGCAAAAAGTATAAGTGCATAGAATTCTCCGTGGTCCATCTCTTCTTCTTTAAGATAATTTACAGACATTAATATAGAGAGACCTGCTGCGATAAGAAAGATCGAGTTAAAAAAGAGGGAAAAGTTGTCCACCAATATCATATTGTTAAAGGCATATCTCGGGTTTCCCCACAGGAATACTTCGCTTACGAAAGCAAAGAAAATCCCCAATAAGCTCAGGTAGGCAGCAGGGTCTTTCCTCCCTTTCGGTAAAAATACACTGACCAGCAAAACAAGCATAGCAGCAATACTCAGTATAAGCTCTGGCCCCAAACTTGCCACATCTATTTTAGGAATAGCTAAATCCATATGAATCTCCCCCGATTGATGTACTCGTTACTTCTTTACAATCAACTCTTCACTCTTATTTACAGCATGGATGTTATCTTTTTTCTGGATACTAGCCTCATACTTCTTGTTAAACTCTTTCAAAAAATGCTGTACAGAAGCCTCGGTTTTACCTAAAAATGTCTTTGGATAAAGCCCAATCCAGAATATAAAGATCAGGATAGGGACCAGGACACCGATTTCTCTGACGGAAAGGTCTTTGAGGTTTCTGTTCTCCTCCCTGGTAACTTCTCCGAACATAACCCTTTGAAACATCCAGAGCATATAAACCGCTGCAAAGATAACCCCGGTAGCGGCAAATACTGCATAGACGACATTGGACTTAAATGTACCCAAAAGAATCAGGAATTCTCCCACAAAACCGTTCAATCCAGGAAGCCCGATAGATGAAAGGGTAACAATCATAAAGAAGGTGGCAAACACAGGCATCACCCTGGACAGTCCTCCAAAGTCTGCTATCATCCTGGTATGCCTCCTCTCATATATCATACCCACAATCAAAAAGAGTGCCCCTGTGCTGAGACCATGGTTTATCATCTGAATTAATCCACCCTGCACACTCTGTATATTAAGGGCAAATAGCCCCAGCATAACAAAGCCCAAATGACTCACACTGGAAAATGCTACCAGCCTCTTCAGGTCCTTCTGCACCATGGAAACCAAAGCCCCATAGATAATCCCGATTATAGCAAGTATAGATACCAACGGGATAAAGTTGTGGGACGCTACAGGGAATAAAGGCATACTGAACCTGAGGAATCCATAGGTTCCCATCTTCAAAAGCACCGCTGCCAGAAGTACGCTGCCCACGGTTGGTGCCTCGGTGTGGGCATCGGGAAGCCATGTATGGAAGGGAAACATTGGAACCTTAATGGCAAATGCCAGAAAGAAGGCAAGAAATAGCCAGGTCTGGACATGGAAAGGTATAGAGAGTTCATATAGTTTTAAGAGGTTGAAGGTGTATTCTCCTGTTACGCTATGATTAATAAAATACAGTACCAGAATAGCCACTAACATTAACAGGCTACCAAACATTGTAAATAAAAAGAACTTTATGGCAGCATAGATTCTCCGGGCAGGGGCACCCCATATTCCTATTAAAAGGTACATGGGGATGAGCATGACCTCCCAGAAGACATAGAACAAAAACAGATCAAGGGACACAAAAACGCCGATCATACCCGTTTCCAACAACAGAAGACATATCATAAATTCCTTGACTTTGTCTTTTATGTCCTTCCAGCAAGCCACCACACAGATGGGTGCAAAAAAGGTTGTAAGGAGGATGAGGAGCAGGCTTATTCCATCGATACCCACAAAATAACTTATCCCGTATTCCTTTATCCAGGCAACCTCCTCAACAAACTGCATCTCGGCAGAACCTGCATTGAAGTAAAAAAATACCGGTAGAGAAAACAGGAAGTTCATGAAGGTAGTAATAAATGCCGTCCACCTTATCTGAGTTATTTCCGCCTTATTCGTGAGCAAGATGAAAACTGCACCAAGAGCGGGGAGAAATGTAATCAGGGTCAATACAGGAAACTCTGACTGATTCATTAACTAACTCCTTTTTTAATATTAGGAAATTACCTGAAAAGGAAATAAGTAATAATGGCTCCTATGCCAACCAGTATAGAGAGGGCATAGTTTTGAACATAGCCTGTCTGAATCCTTTTCAAAACAGAACTGCCCCACTGGACAAAACGACCTGAGCCGTTAACCATACCATCGACTACCTTAGCATCAAAGAATTGCCAGAGGACTTCGGAACCCCTCTTGATAGGGTTAACGAACAGAAAATCATATATTTCATCAACAAAATATTTGTTACAGATGAGATGATAAAGGAGTTTATATTTCTCTGCTAATCTCTTAGGAAGAGATGGGTTTTTTATATACATGTAATATGCCAGGCATAACCCGCCCAGCGCTATAGCCAGAGAAACTATCATCATCGATACCTCAAGACCGACAGAATGGTGGACTGTTTCTCCGGAAGTAGCGGCAGTGTTCGAGGCATAAGCCAGATTGGTCAGTGTAATCTTTGCTGAGCCTGCCAGATGTTCTCCTGTAACCGGCGCCAGGAAATCATGGAAGACATTTGCCCCTTTTATTATGGGGATACCCACAAAACCACCGATCGCGGACAGGATAGCCAGGACAACAAGGGGGTTGGTCATAACAGATGGAGATTCGTGAAGGTGTTTTGCCACATGTTCATCTACCCTGGACTCTCCATGAAAGGTCATAAACACAGCCCTGAACATATAAAAAGCCGTCATTAACGCAGCACCGGCACCTAATACCCAGAGAACCGTATTCTTCTGAAAGGCATTCCATAGTATTTCATCCTTGCTGAAAAACCCGGCGAAGGGGAATATACCTGCTATTGCCAGGGTAGCTATTAGAAATGTCCAGTACGTTTTGGGCATATGGGATTTTAAAGCCCCCATCTTTCTCATGTCAAGTTCCCCTGCCATGGCATGCATAACACTTCCGGCACCCAGAAAGAGTAATGCCTTGAAGAACGCATGGGTCATGAGATGGAAGATACCGGCACTGAATGCCCCCACACCACAAGCCAGAAACATGTATCCCAATTGACTGATGGTAGAATATGCCAAAACCCTCTTTATATCGTTTGCAGCCAGGGCTATGGATGCTGTAAATACAGCTGTAGCAACCCCGATAATGGCTACAACCGTAAGGGAAATAGGGGCGAGAGTGAACAAAACATTACAGCGGACAACCATATATACTCCTGCGGTAACCATCGTAGCGGCATGAATCAAAGCGCTTACAGGGGTAGGACCTTCCATGGCATCGGGCAACCAGGTGTAAAGGGGTATCTGGGCTGATTTCCCTGTAGCCCCAACAAAAAGTAGAAGGGTTATTGCCGTTATTACCATGCTGCCAGCCTGAAAGTTATAGTGGGCAATATTAAATACCTTTTGGAAGTCTAATGTCCCAAATGTGACAAAGATTAACATCATAGCCAGAAGGAAACCATAATCCCCTATCCTGTTAACCACAAATGCCTTCTTACCCGCATCCGAGGGCTCCTTTCTTTGATACCAGAACCCTATGAGAAGGTATGAACACAACCCAACACCTTCCCAGCCTACAAACATCATCAGAAAGTTATTGGCAGAAACCAATACCAGCATAGAGAATACAAAGATATTCAGGTAAGTAAAATAACGTTTGTATCCCTCATCGTCATGCATATACCCAACAGAGTAAATATGAATCAGGAAAGAGACCCCTGAGACCGTCAGCATCATTATCATGGAAAGAGGGTCCACCAGAAAACCAACAGTGGTCTTCAGGTCTCCGGCAGGTATCCATGTATAGATAATCTTTTCAAATGACCTGCTCTCTGGAGGAAGCTGTAACAGGCTGAAAAATACTAAAACTGACACAAGGAATGACAATCCTATAACTCCACAGGCTACCACACCTACGGTCTTCTTGCTCAGTTTAGTCCCAAAAATTCCGTTGATAATGGCGCCAATTATAGGAAACAGGGGAACCAACCACACATAATCCAACATATTTTTCCTCCAATTTTGATGGCTTCGTAAAAAGTCGCTTTTCCCTCCCCTGACGGGAGGTTTTGACTTTTTACGAGACTATCAATTTTACCATTTCATAATGTTTATCTCATCAACGTTCACTGTTTCCCTGTTTCTGAACAGGTTTATTATAATCGCCAGACCCACAGCGACTTCTGCTGCAGCAACGGTCATAACAAAGAAGACGAATATCTGCCCGTCCAGAGAGTCAAGGTATCTCGAAATGGCTACAAATGAAAGGTTAACGGCATTTAACATAAGCTCTATTGACATAAATATAACGATTGCATTTCTCCTGACCAGTACACCTATAACTCCTACCGTAAAAAGGGCAGCAGAAAGGATAAGATAGTACGACAATGGTATCATCATTACAACTCCTTCTTTGACAAAACAATAGCTCCCACAATAGCTGCTAATAACAAGATAGAGGCTATCTCAAAAGGCAAAACCCAGTCCGTAAAGAGCAAACTGGCTATAGCCTTTGTGTTTCCTATGGCGCTTACCTTAGCATCGGTATGTATCCCCTTATTCCCATAAAGAACCCCTGCGGCTACAATTGAACCCAGAGCAACCAATAAGAAGACCGCAATAGCAATCCCAAAGGCCTTTTGCAAAGGGTGTTTTTCTCCCACTCTTTTTTCCTTGTCTAAATTAAGCAGCATAATCACAAACAAGAATAGCACCATTATTGCCCCTGCATACACTATGACCTGGATAGCAGCAATAAATTGTGCATTTAAAAGGATATAGAGACCGGCAAGGCTGAAAAAGGTCAAAACCAGAGACAGGGCACTATGAACCGGGTTTCGCAAAACAACAACCAAAATCGCCGAAATTAACACTACCACCGCTATGGAAAAGAAGAAAAAGCCTGTTACTATCATAATACATGACTCCTTTTTTGTAACCGTTCACGGTTTACAGTTATCAGTTCACGGTTGAAAAAAACAGAAGGTAGAGAAAAATTATTAAGAGAGTGCTGTGATTATGGAATGAAAGATCAAATGCTGCGCTCATCTATATCAATTCCATCAAATATTTTATTGAAAAAACTGTGAACTGTAAACCGACAACTGTGAACGGTTACCTATTTTTCTAGAAGCATTTCCTTATTGTACTGAACAGCCTGACGTGAATAATTGGCCAATTCATACTCGCAAGTCATGGTTATTGCCCCTACCGGGCATGCCTCTACACAAAATCCACAAAAGATACACCGGGTCAGGTCAATCTCATAACTCTCTACATATCTCTCGTGGTTTGGACCTTCGACACCATCAACCTTAATACACCCGGAAGGACAGACTGTAGCACACAGTTGGCATGCAACACATTTTGCGCTGCCATCCTCTTTACGCTGTAATTGATGAAGCCCTCTATATCGAGGATAGCACTCCCATTTTTCTTCGGGATAGAGTATGGTTATTGGTTTTGAAAAAAACCTCCTGAGCGTTAGACTCAATCCTTTGATTAGTGGTATAATCATTGAATTCTCCTAAATAATTACCATCACAAAAGAAGTTATAACAATATTGACTAAAGCCAATGGAAGCAGTACCTTCCAACCAAATTTCATGAGCTGGTCGTATCTGAACCTGGGATAGGTAGCCCTAACCCAGATAAAAAAGTACACAAAGGCAAGCACCTTAATTAGAAACCAAAGTACAGGAGGTAAGAAGGGGCCTCTCCAGCCTCCTAAGAAAAGGGTCACTGCAATGGCGCTTACAGCAACAATATGGGTATACTCCGCCAGATAGAACATGGCAAACTTCATGGAGCTGTACTCTGTTTGATAACCGGCAACAAGCTCATTTTCACATTCAGTGAGATCAAACGGCGTCCTTCCGGTCTCTGCAAAAGCACAGGTTAGAAACAGAAGAAACCCCAGGGGTTGTAATACGATAAACCATACATTCTCCTGAGCTTTTACTATCTCAACCATACTGAGGGACCCGGTCAGCATCAAAACACCTACGATAGAAAGACCCAGTGGTAGCTCATAACTGATCATCTGAGCAGAAGCCCTCAGGGCTCCCAGCAGAGAATACTTATTGTTTGAAGACCAACCGGCTAAAACTACCCCATACACGCCCAGGGAAGAAAGGGCAAAGATATAGAGAATCCCGATATTTACGTCTGTAATATGCAGTGGGATTACCCTCCCTAAGATTTTTAAATCATTTCCAAATGGAATGACAGCGTAGACAACCAGTGCACAGGTCATATATATAACCGGAGCCAGGTGGTAAATCCCTTTGTTGGCCTGGCTAACGGTTATCTCCTCCTTAAAGAAAAGCTTCAATCCATCAGCAATAGGCTGCAATAATCCATGCCAGCCCACCCTCCTCGGTCCATGCCTCACCTGTATATGTCCCAGAACCTTTCTTTCCATCAACGTGACATAGGCTACCACCAGCATTGTGGCAGAAAAAACTACAATTATCTTTATCAACATTATTGCTATAGCAATTATCGCCTCAAGCATGATTTCTTCTTCCCCCTTTATTTATATCAAATGCCTCCAGCGAGATGATACCCTTCTTCATATCCTCCAGATTTATGTTAAGTTTTTTTGCCAGTTCTATTATATAGGTCGGGAGTTCAGGCATTGTCGCCAATACAACCATCTCAAATTCATCTTCTCTCACATCCCCATTTTCGTCCCACTGGACTATGAGATTTTTGCTCTCCTGAACCTCTTTTATTGCCGTTATTCCTCCCTTTTTAGCACTGACCCCCAGCACTTTTCCATCATTTCTCTTTAATTCCTTTATATAGTCGTTATTATCAGGGAGAAACAGTGATATTTCCAGTCCATCAACCTTCCTCTTCGCCAACATAGCCTCATGTATAGCATAACTCAAAGATTCAATACCGCTTTCACTTATTCCCTCATTGTTATCAGCCCAGCATACAAAACCTATTTTCTTTGGTATCTCTCCATCGAAAGGCCGAATCAAAAGGCCGCCATACGGGCCATTATCGCTCAAAATTCGCTCAAATTCAATATCAGTAACTACATTAGCATATCTACCATAGCCAAATCTTTCCGGTGGGGGAGGACAAACCCTTTCTATTCCAGTGGTGATTATCATAGAATCAACACATATGTCAAGCTTTTCATCAGCCTGTTCAAAAACTATCGCATCTTCATCGCACTCTGCCAGGCAAAGCCCACATCCCAGGCATCTGCGGCAACTCAGACACCTTTTTGCCTCTTTCACGGCTGCATCTTCAGTAAACCCCAGGCTCACTTCATTAAAATTATCTACCCTCTCTTCGACAGGAAGCTCCTGTACCGATTGACGCTCTGCCGGGATATCTGGAAATTCTAGTATATATCTCTTCTTCTCTTCCACCATAACCAGTCATTTCCCTCTGAGATATTTATCAATGGATACGGCTGCTTTCTTGCCGGCTGCTACAGCCTCAACGGCTATTTTAGGTCCGGTTTGGCAGTCACCACCGGCAAAAACCCCTGGTCTACTTGTTTCCAGGGTATCTGGATTGACAGCTATTGTCCCCTTCTTTGTCAACTCAATCTCAGAACTTTCACCAAGGAAAGATATATCGGGAACCTGCCCTATAGCAGGTATTAACGTGTCCAACTCTATATCAAACTCTGAACCCTCAACTGGTATCGGCATTCTCCTCCCTGAGGCATCAGGTTTCCCCAACTCCATCCTCATACACCTGAGACTTGCCACTTTACCATCTGCAGTAAATACTTGCAGAGGGGCAACCAGGTATTCTATCTTAATCCCTTCTTCCAGGGCTGCCTCTATCTCTTCATCACTTGCCGGCATTTCCTGCCTCGATCTCCTGTAGAGTATGGTTACATCCCTTGCACCCAATCTAAGAGCACACCTGGCAGAATCAATAGCCACATTACCTCCACCGATTACGGCTACCCTTCCACCCACATCAACAGGATTTCCAAGATTCAAATCTCGAAGAAAGGTAACCCCTGGAATAACTCCCAGGGCATCTTCACCGGGTATCCTCATTTCCTGATTCTTGTGAGCACCCACAGTGATAAAAACAGCTTCATAACCTTTCTCAAAGAGATCATCAAGACTTAAGCCTTTACCAATAACCGTATTGCACCTGATCTCCACCCCCAGTGCACTTACTGCATCTATTTCCTTTTCCAGGACATCCCTGGGCAATCTATAATCGGGAATGCCCACAGCTAGCATCCCCCCTGGTCTGGGCAAAGCCTCAAAGACAGTCACACCATAACCAAGCAAAGCCAGATCATATGCACAGGCAAGCCCTGCCGGTCCTGCACCGATTATGGCTACCTTTTTCCCCTTATTTGCTCCCCTTACCACCATTCCCGGCTTGGATTTGCAGGAATCTTGCAAGTCGATATCGGCAACAAAACGCTTCAAATCCCGTATGGAAAGGGGAAAATCTACCTTTCCCCTATTGCACTCCTCTTCACATGGATGTGGACATATATGTCCACATATAGATGGGAAAGGAAGTACCTCTTTAATCAGGGCAAGAGATTCTTTAAATTTACCGTCGGCGATGAAACCAATGTATCCTCTGATATCCAGGTGTACCGGGCATGCCCTCTGACAGACAGGTGCCTCTTTGACTATATTGTAGGAAGGGTCTACATGATTAAAAAAATCTATGGCTGTTCTAAATGATAATCCCTGATCCTCATCATCCCAGAGATTTACCGGACATACCTTAATGCAGGCTTTACAATCGTTGCACTTTTCTTCGATGACTCTGATAGCCCTTTTTTTTATCCTGATACCGAATTTACCGTTATCATCTTCAACCTTTTCTATATCTGCATTGGTAATTATCCTGATATTTTTATTATTCTTAACCTTTTCCAGATCCGGAGAGACAAAATCCACAGTCTTTGAGTCCTCATCATACAAGAGCCTCTCACCACCAATACCTGCAGTATTCTCAACCAAATACACCGTATTACCGGATTCAGCCTGCTCCAACGCTGACTGTATACCAGCCGGTCCACCACCTATTATCAGTACAGTCTTATTCCCCAATTGAGAAACCTCATTCCTGCAAACCATATAATGGAGAGGTTCCATCTACTCTCTCCAGCCCCACAACACCCTTTCTCCTCAAACCAGCTATGTACCTCAAAACCCTGTTAGAAGGTATCTTCAGCCTTTCCGAAATCTGTTTAACCGACAACGGCATTTCTTGCAATAGTAACTGTATCTCCCTTACCACAACTTCATCCATGATTACCCCATCTAAAAGCCTGTCTATCTCATGTCGGGTAAACGTCTCCCCATATTTGTTTCCTATAGCCATGAATTCTGTCTTTTTCCCAATAATCCATCTCAGCTTTCCACCCTCAACCGCTGCCTTTGCCGCCTCAAGCCTGAACTTCAACTCTTCCTTACCCTCTTTTATCTCGGTTTCCAAATTAACTATTTCTTTTATCCTTCTGGTAAAGTTCTCCACCAATTCAACAAAACGAGCCCCCTCGGCAGAGGACAATTGCCCAAACTGGATTCTATTCTGGTCAATACCGATGATTTTCAGCAAGCGGCCTGTCATATCTATCTTGTTTTTAGCCTCCATGTTCCCTGTAACGTAATGGCATTCACCATCCTTACAACCCAGGATGAGGACACCATCAACCCGACAAAGGAAGGCATCGAGGATCATAAAAGGATCGATTCTTCCCGTACACATGACCCGTATGGTACGGATATCGGGAGAATATTGCATCCTCGCCACACCGGCGAAGTCAGCAGCTCCGTAGCCTCACCAGGTGCAGGCAAACGCTAATATCTTTATTTTATTATCCTCAGGCATTTGTATCTACCTTTTCCATTTTCCACTAATTACCCACAACGGCTGCTATCTGGGCACTAATCTGTTCATTGGTAAAATGGTTCATCTTGATTCCTCTATGATAGCAGGTAGCTCCACAGACCCCGCAGCCTTTACATGCCACAGAGATCATACTGGCTTTTTTGCCCTTAGGGGTATCAATGATTTCTATAGCTCCATAGGGACACAAAGCGGCACAGAGACCACACCCCTTACACAGATCTTCGTCTGCCAGGGTTGAAACTATAGGATCAACCTTGACAGAACCCCTTGCCAAATGGATTGATGCCCTTGAAACAGCACCAAGAGCCTGGGAAATGCTTTCCCGGGTATCGGCAGGCCAATGAGCACTTCCGCACAGATATATCCCATCAGTAGCAAAATCCAGGGGTCTTAGTTTCACATGTGCCTCAAGGTAGAAACCATTCTCATCCCTTGGGACTCTCAGCAATCTGGAAAGGGCATCGGTATCCTCTCCGGGGATCATAGGGGTTGATAAGACTACCAGATCGTATCTTATTTCCATATCTCTTCCCATCAACCGATGGTATACCTTTACACTTTTATCTCCCACAATTGGTGGATTACCTGGATCATAATTGATAAATATTACCCCCATTTCCTTTGATTTACGGAAAAGGGCTTCACCTTCAAGTCCGTAACACTGCATATCCTGATAGAGGACAAAAACTTTCGTGTCCGGCATTTTTTCTTTCAGCAGATTTGCGTTCTTGATTGCCGTCATGCAGCACGTTCTTGAACAGTAGTTCCTCTCCTCAGTTCTCGCACCTGCACACTGGATCATCACAACATTCTCAGCCTTGATCTTCCCCTTTGCTAACCTCTTCTCCAGTTCCAGCTGGGTTATTATATTCTGACCATTGTAGTTGTAAAGCCCCCTGGGTTCCAGGACAGAAGCACCTGTTGCCACAATGATGATACCACAATTAAAATGGACATCTTGCCCACCGGTTTCTATGTCCACTTCATAGTTTCCCACATATCCCCGTACACTCTTTATAACACTTGAAGTATGAATTTCAACTAAGTGGCTTGACGTGGCTTCTTTAATCTTTTTCCCTATCAATTCCGAAGCCTTCAAACCGGATGGATAGAGCATATAGAGATCTCTGAGCCTTCCCCCTAATTCTTTCTCTTTTTCTATCAGGGCTACCTCAAATCCCCTACGACTCAAGGCAATAGCTGCCGTAAGCCCTGCAATACCTCCGCCAATGACCAGCGCTTTTTTATTCACATCAGCGATTATGAAATCCTGGGCATCCAGGAGTGCTGCCTTGGCAACACCGATTCTCACCAGGTCTTTTGCCTTGTTTGTTGCATCTTCCATGTTCTGCATATGGACCCAACTGCACTGCTCCCTTATATTGACCATCTCAAAATAAAATGGGTTCATGCCAACTTCTTCACACGCAAGCCTAAAGGTGGGTTCATGAGTTCTTGGGGTACAGGAGGCAACTACAACCCGTGTTAATGCATGTTTTTTTATGCTATCTTTGATTTCTGTTATCCCGGTTTCAGAACACGAATAGAGATTTTCCTTGGCAAAAACCACATGAGGCAAGGTCTTTGCGTACTCTACTACCTTCGGGACATCTAAAAACCCGGCAATATTTGAACCACAATCACATACAAAGACGCCTATCCTTACATCTTCCAATATATTGCTCCTATAGAGCAGCCGACAATACAACCTCTGCTGCCGCTGATGCTACCCCACTGGCCTGGGCAACCGATTCAGGGATATCCATGGGACACTGACATGCTCCACAGGTAAATATCCCAGGTACCGAGGTCATCAGAGGGTGAATCGGATCTGACCTGATAAAACTATCTTCATCAAGATTGACACCCAGGATATTGGCTAACTTTTCGATTCCTGCGCTAGGCACAGAAGCCGTAGCAAGAACAGCCATATCCACAGTCAGATTTTTTACCTTACTTTCTCTTGTATCCTCGTACCATATTATGGGATTCCCTTCCTGATCCTGCGTTATCTCCCCAACCCTGCCCCTGATGTACTGAATACCGTACTGTCTATCACCGCGTATTCTATACTGATGGAAACCCTTTCCCATAGCCCTCAGATCGTTGTAAAATATATAAACCTTCGCCTCTGTGTCGTGCTCCTTTGTGAGGATGGCCTCCTTGATTGAGTGCATACAGCAAAAATTTGAGCAGTAACTCTTGTTTCTCAGGTCTCTGCTTCCAACGCACTGGATAAACCCTATCTTCCTCGCCAATTTCCCATCGGATGGCCTGTTAATATGGCCATGTGTAGGACCGCTGGCACTCATAAGCCTCTCATATTCCAGGCTGAGAACCACATTGTTGATCCTCCCATAACCGTACTGACTTAATCCAGAAGGATCAAACAGGTCATACCCGGTTGCTAAGACAATTGCCCCTACGTTAATTTCAATATATTCATCGCTCTGATCAAAATCGACTGCACCTGCAGGACAAACATCCGCACATAAACCGCAGGGTTTTTTCTTTTTCCCCGCCCCTTTTTTAATCCTTATACAGCTTTCTTTATCTATGGTATATACGGAAGGGATACCCTGAGCGAAGTGCTTGTATATGGCCTTTCTTTTGCCAAGCTTCATATTGAACTCATCAGGTACTTTCTTGGGGCATTTCTCAGCACACTGGCCGCAAGCAATGCACTTGCTCTCATCAACAAGCCGTGCCTTCTTTTTTATCTTAACCTTGAAATCGCCTGCCTGACCCGTAACTTCTTCTATTTCACTGTAAGCGAGGAGTTCTATGTTGGTGTGTCGGCCTGCATCCAGCAGCTTTGGCGAAAGTATTCAGATGGCGCAGTCATTTGTGGGGAAGGTTTTGTCAAGCTGCGCCATCTTTCCGCCTATGCTTGGTTCCCTCTCCACCAAATAGACTTTGATATCAGCATCAGCAAGATCCAGAGATGCCTGAATACCTGCAATCCCCGCCCCTATCACGAGGACGTTTTTGGTCATATCAATATCTCCCATCATGCCATTTTTTCCACTATTAAATCAGTAATATCCTTAATTTCAATCTTTATGTCGCTGTTATACTTTGCGCAACTAAGATGGATTCCACACTTGGGACATGCTGTAAGAAGAACATCCGCTCCTGTAGTCTCTGCCTCTTTAAGCCTTTCTGTCTGAATCTGCTTGGAGCAGCTGGAACAGTTAACCCATCCACTTGTACCACAGCATAGGGCATCAGCCCTGTTTCTCTCCATCTCTACGAGCTCTATACCAGGGATACAGGATAGTATCTCCCTGGGTTCTTCATATATTCCAGACATCCTTCCCAAGGAACACGGGTCATGAAAGGTAACTTTGACAGGATTATCCGAACTATTCTCAACAAAGTTCAACCTCCCTTTCTTCAACTCATCTGCAAGGAGCTGGTACAACTGGACAACCTCTATATCCTGTTCTCCCATATATAAAGGATAATCCTTTTTTAGGGTCATATACCCTTCAGGACAAAGATAAATGACCTTTTTGGCTCCACTCTTCTTTATAGTCTTCAGGTTGAGTTCAGCCAACCTTCGAAATCCTTCTAAATCCCCATTCCATAAGAGGTCATGGCCACAACACCTTTCATCATTGCTTACAACAGGCTTTATCCCCATCTTATTGAGTATCCTTACGGTATTCCTTGCCCTCTCCGTAGGTTTCTGACCAACGTCACAGTACCCTCCTTCGCCAAAGACAATATCAAAGTAGGGCAGACATCCAACAAAATAGAAGTATTCACCCTCATCGGCAACTTCAAGGTCATCGGTAATCCAGGAGGTCCTTTTCTGCTGGAGATTCATTAGTTGAAGTTCCATCATGGTATTCAATATCCCATCATGGGAAAAAAGACCTTTTTGTCCTAGTTTTAATGCCTCTATTCTCATCTCTTTTATAAAATTGAGATAGTCTACATTAGAAGGGCAACGGCTTGTACATCTCCCACAAACCAGGCAGGACCACAGGTCTCTGTCTCTGACAATCTCATCCCCGAATCCAAAAAGGGCCTTTTCTACCAACAGCCTGGGCGAAAATGACGGGTTAACCCTTGCAACCGGACAACTGGATGTACACACACCGCATTCCAGACAATGATACGCCCTTGTTTCCTTTACAATAGCCTCGGAATTCATCCCTGTGATTTTCCTGAAAGAGGTCCCAATTCTCTAATATGATTGGTAAAATCAGTTACTACATCAGCAAATTTGCTTCCTTCAGAAGCCGATACCCATTCCAGACGAAGCCGTTCTTCACCTATACCCAAAACGTCTATCAGCTTCCCGGTGGTTTCCATAGTCCTTTCAGCCTTCAGGTTACCTGCTATGTAGTGGCAGTCTCCCGGATGGCAGCCTGTTACCAAAACACCATCTGCCCCCATCTGAAAAGCCTTTAAAATAAAGGCAGGGCTCACCCTACCCGAACACATCACCCTGATTATCCTTATGTTCGGGGGATACTTCATCCTGGATGTGCCGGCAAGGTCAGCTCCAGCATAGGAACACCAGTTGCATGCAAAACCAACTATATTTGGTTCGAATTCTGCGCTCATTCGACAGTCCTTAGTCAACTTTTTTATATTACCGCCGCTATCTGCGACAGGATTTGCTCGTTCTTAAAATGCTTCATAGATATAGCCCCTGAAGGGCAGGCTACAGAACACGCGCCACAGCCCTTACAAATGGAATCGTTTATTCGGGAAACCAAAATACCCGGCTCCACCTCTTCCAGGTTGGGGGCACTGTATTCACATACCTCGACACATCTGCCACAGCCGCGGCAAACAAACTCATCTACACTGGCAGTGGTCACCTCCACTTTTACCCTGCCCTTAGCCATCTTTGTCATTGCGGAAGATGCAGCACCCTTTGCCTGTGCAACCGTATCCGGAATATCTTTAGGGCCCTGAGCACATCCCGCAAGATAGATGCCATCGGTGGCGGTGTCAACCGGGCGCATCTTTGGATGACCTTCAAGGAAGAAACCGTCCGGGGATTGGGATATCTTCAGCAGATTCCCCACTTCCTTTACGTCCCTCCTGGGAACGATACCCGTTGCCAATACTACCAGGTCGGCTTCTATGTCAACCGGCTCTCCAAGGAGGGTATCCTCTGCCATTACCAACAATCGGTCTCCTTTCTTTATTATCTCGGAGACATTTCCCCTGATATACCTGACACCCTCTTCTCTCACCCTGTCATAGAACTCTTCATAACCTTTACCAAATGCCCTTATATCCATATAGAATACCGTTAATTTTGCATCGGGCAACTTCTCATGTATAAGGTGGGCCTGCTTGGCAGTATACATACAGCAAACCCTTGAACAATACTCATTCCCGACACTCTTATCCCTGGATCCTACACACTGAACGAAAACAACGTTTTTTGGCTCTTTGCCACCGATAACAATCTTCCCCTGTGTAGGTCCACTGGAGGACACAAGCCTCTCAAACTCCAACCCCGATAGAACGTTATCGTATAAACCGTATCCATACTCTGGTTTTTCTCGGGCATCAAAGAGATCAAAACCTGTCGCCACCACTATCGTTCCCACATTCAGTTCTACAATCTCTTCCTTTTGTTCAAAATCTATAGCATCTGAGGAACAGGCATCTTTACATGCAGGGGATTTTCCGCACTTTCCTTTTGTGATAAACAAACAATTTTCAGGGTCTATAGTGTACTTAGAAGGAACAGCATAGGGAAAAGGTATATATGGTACCGATCTTTTTCCCATACCCACATCGAATTCAGAAATAATCCTGCCCTTCATCCTGCATGCCTCAGCGCACATCCCACAGCCAGTACACTTGTCCATTGCGATATACCTTGGCTTTCTCCTTACCTTCACATGGAAGTTGCCTATGTAACCACTCACCTCTATCACTTCTGAATACGATAATAGCTCTATATTGGGATGGCGTTCTACCTCAACCATCTTCGGGGTCAGGATACACGCTGAGCAATCCAGGGTAGGAAAAGTCTTGTCCAGTTGTGCCATGTGACCGCCTATGGAGGGCTCTCTTTCAACCAGATATACCTTAAAACCTGCATCAGCTATATCTAAAGATGCCTGAATCCCCGCTATCCCTCCCCCCATTACCAATGCCTGTGGTCTAACCTCCACCTCTTTCTCTTCCAGGGGTTCAAGGAGCGATACTCTTGCAACCGCTGCAGATACGAGTTTCACTGCCTTTTCAGTAGCGTATTCCCTGTCTTCATGAACCCATGAGCACTGTTCCCTTATATTTGCCATCTCCAGACAATAGGGGTTAAGTCCAGCCTGCTGAATGGTCATTCTGAAGGTAGGCTCATGCATCCTGGGAGAGCAAGAAGCAACAACGACCCTGTTAAGCCCTTTTTCCTTTATATCCCTTATCACCAGTTCCTGGCCGGGATCGGAACACATATATTTAAAATCTCTGCTGACAATAACATTGTGCAGTTGAGATATACTATCCCTTACGCGATCCACATCAACTGTAGAGGCAATATTTATCCCGCAATGACATATATATACCCCAATCCTTATCTCTACCGTTTCCATTCCTTCCTGCTTACTACCCTCACAATGCCTCTTTAACTATCTCCGCAATATCCATGACTTTAATGGATTCTTCCAGATCACCTGTCTTCACTACATCTTCCAAAGTCAGAAGACAAAAAGGGCATGATGTTGCCAATATTTGAGCACCCACATCCATAGCCTCTCCAACCCTTATCTTTGCAAGTCTATCTTCCGAATCCTCGGATTCTACCCACATCCTTCCACCGCCACCTTCACAACAAAGGCTTCTCTCTCTTGCCCTATCCATCTCTACAAGTTTTATTCCAGGAATACTCGTAAGTACTTTACGTGGAGGGTCAAAGACGCCGTTCTGCTTGCCTAGAAAACAGGGGTCATGATAGGTAACGGTTTTGTCTATTTGGTGGGTAAATGAAAGTCGACCTTTTTCTATAAGAGAGGCAACCAATTCTGTATAATGTAGAACTTCAAAGTCGGCACCTTTATATTCGTTTTTAAACGCATTGTAGCAGTGAGGAGATGTTGTTACTACCTTTTTGACATTGTATTTTTTGAATATTTCAATGTTTTCTTCTGCCAGATATTCAAAAGTCCATATATCCCCCATCCTTCTTATCTCGCTTCCGCAACACCCTTCTTCATTTCCTAGGATGCCAAAATCCACTCCTGCCTTATTCAATATCTCAACAATTGCCCTTGCTACTTTTTGAAGTCGTGCATCATAAGCAGGTGTACAACCCACATAGTATAGGATATCTCCCCCTTCAGAAATATTTTTTACATTAAGTCCCTCCGCCCATCTGGCTCTTTCTTCAGCAGAAATCTTCCATGGATTCTTGTGTATGGCTATGCTTTTTAAGGCATCTCTTACGGGAGGAGGTATCCTTCCATCCTCTACCATAAGACCGCGCAATCCCATAACAATTCCCGTAGTATCTACCCCTTTGGGACACTTTTTCAAACAGGCAGAACACGTTGTACAATCCCATATGCCTTCTCTTTCAAATACAACCTTTGCAGCATCTTTATCAAAGGTGTCATAGATGAATTTCCTGATGTTGAAATGGGATTTTCTGAGCATCGGGCACCCTCCGGAACACTTCCCGCACTGGATGCACCGAAACACATGGTATTTGTCAACAAAACTCTGTAATTCCTGGTCTTCCAGAATCCACCTCTCATACTTTGAGAGCCCTATCGATCAACCTCACCAAGGACTATATCTATACTGCCAATAACCGCAATTACATCAGCTATGAGCCTTCCTTCAACCATCGCTGGGAGGGCTTCCAGATTGATAAAAGACGGGGGTCTGATCCTTAATCGATAGGGTTTATTCGTTCCATCACTGACAATGTAGAATCCCAGTTCTCCCTTGGGAGATTCTATACTGACGTATACTTCACCAACCGGCGGATTGAACCCCTCACTTACAATCTTGAAATGATGAATGAGGGAGGCTATGTCAGTGTAAACACCCTCTTTTGGAGGCAAGACTACCTTTGGTTCATGGGCATTTATCTCCCCTTTTGGCAGGGTCTCAAGTGCCTGCTTCACTATCTCAGCACTCTGGCGCATCTCCTCCATTCTGACTAAATATCTATCGTAGCAGTCACCGTTTTTGCCTGTGGGAATTATAAAATTAAAGTTCTCATAACCCGAATATGGAGTGGACTTCCTTATATCCCACTTAACATTTGAACCTCGAATCACTGGTCCAGAAACACCAAGGTTGATGGCATCCTCTCTAGATAAGACTCCCACTCCTTTCGTCCTCTGTATCCAGATCCTGTTCTTAGTGAGAAGCGTCTCATATTCGTCTACCTTGGATGGGAAGGTCCTGATAAATTCCATTGTCTTTGTTTCAAACCCATCCGGCAAATCAAATGCCAAACCCCCTATCCTCAGGTAGCTTGGTGTTAAGCGAGCACCACATACCATCTCAAAGAGAAAAAGGATTTCATCTCTCTCTCTTAACGCATAAAATAAAGGGGTCATAGCCCCTATATCGTGGCCATGAGTGCCCAACCAGATGAGATGACTGGCAATTCGCTGCAACTCCGCCATGATTACCCGAATATACTGTGCCCTTTCAGGTACCTTAATGTCCAAAAGTTTTTCCACTGCTAATACATAAGCCAGATTATTTGACATTCCAGCCAGATAATCAAGCCTGTCAACAAGGGTGATACACTGATAGTATGTCTTGTTTTCCGCTAATTTCTCTACCCCCCTGTGGAGGTATCCAATATGGGGAGTTGCCTTGACAACAACCTCTCCATCCAGTTCCAAAACAAGCCTCAGTACCCCATGGGTACTGGGGTGCTGGGGACCCATGTTTATCATCAGAGTTTCTGTTCTTGTCATTTTTACCTCTTTATAATTATACGTTTAGTAAATAGAGTTGTTTTAATATGAGTTTAGTTGGAGAAGAGGATTCGAGGATTCAAGGGGTCAAGCGTTTGTTTTCCAGGGATTCAATAAGTGCCTTGTTTTTTAACATCTCACTTGGATCCCTGACTCCCTGAACCATCTTAACCCATCATTTTCCTTTTAGAGGGTAATCTTTTCGAAGAGGATATCCTTCCCAGTCATCGGTAAGCAGGATCCTTCTGAGGTCAGGATGACTTTCAAAACCTATCCCGTACATATCGTAACATTCTCTTTCCAACCAATCAGCCGTTTTCCAGATAGAGCATACAGACGAAACTACCTGCTGGTTACTGGGAATGGAAGCCTTTATTCTTACTCTCTTGTTGTTTTTTATCGAGTAGAGATGATAAACTATCTCAAATCTCGGTTCTCTTTTCAAGTAGTCTACACAACAAAGATCTGAGAGAAAATCGTAGGAAAGATCTGCATCACTCTGAACAAACCTGGCAATTGGCAAAATATCTTCTCTCTTGACAACAAAAGTCGCCTCATCCCTGAAAAAAGAAACATTTAGAATAGAATCTGGGAATTGCTCCCTAAGTTTCTTTACCGTAATATCTTCTTCATTCATATCCTTAATCCTATGTATTAATAATCGACCTATTGAGTTTTTCCTTATCTATCTTTTGCTGTAGTTTCATAATACCATAGATAAGGGCCTCTGGTCTTGGTGGACAACCAGGTATATAAACATCAACCGGCAGGTATTGATCAATACCCTGTACTACTGCATACGTATTAAAGATACCCCCGGAGCAGGCACATGCCCCCATGGCAATAACCCATTTGGGTTCTACCATCTGCTCATAGATTCTGATAACCGGGGGGAGCATCTTCTTAGTTACCGTTCCTGCTACAATCATCAAATCCGCCTGTCGGGGGGAAGGCCTGAAAACCTCAGAACCAAATCTAGCCAGGTCATACCGTGCAGAAGCAGCCACAATCATCTCAATGGCACAACATGCCAAACCGAAACCTGCAGGCCACAAAGATGACCTCCTGCCCCAGTTAACGAGTTTTTCTACAGTAGTTGTAATAATATTGTTTCCCAGATGAGCCTCTATTCCCATTCTAAAGCTCCTTTTTTCCATGCATAGATAAGACCAACAAACAATACAACAATAAATATCCCCATTTCAATAAAACCAAAGAATTTCAGGTCCTTAAATATCACTGCCCAAGGATATAAAAAAACCGCTTCAATATCGAAGATTATAAACAGCATAGCTATAATATAGAATTTAACAGAGAATCTCTTTCTGGCACTCCCTATAGGGTCTACTCCACACTCATACGTCATCATTTTCTGCGGGGAAGGTTTCTTTGTCCCAATTATGGAAGATAGGGCTATTGTCACAACAGCAAAGAGTATAGCAATTACCAGAAAAGCAAAGATGGGAAGGTAATCAATTGGCATGTCGTTTATCTCCTTATCCCTTTGAAAGTGTCGGACACCATTAAAAGGTTTCTACGTTTAATTGGACATAGTTTCTTATTTAAAGAGAAATGCCAAGATATTGCATATGGAGGATTTTTGGAATAGATTCCACCTCTTAGATATAATTAAATAACCTACTTATAGTTATAAGTAGGCTTTATGAAGATAAAAGGAAAACTTTGAAAAATACGCACTTTGCCATTTCGACTGGAAGGAGAAATCTTATAAGTGACAGTTTGTATAGATTCTCAAAGCTCTCAAAAAGATTAAACTGAATGAGCATTCAGTCAATCCTCTAACATATTGATAATTTGTTGTCAAGGACTTTTTTCGCCATAATATTTCCTTCTCCTCGTTTTTCTGCTTCTCTCCCTCATTATCCCACACTTGCCAGTTCCAGTCTACCCTTCCATCTCTCCTTAAGTATCTCTTTCAGGTATCTATGGGAGGGATTTGTCAGGGCTGGATCCATTTCTACCACTTTAAATGCCTCCCTTCTCGCCTCCTGAAGTACTTTTATGTCCCTGACAATATTTGCCACCCTGAAGTCGGGCAACCCGGACTGACGGGTCCCCAGGAAATCGCCAGGTCCTCTTATAGCCAGATCCTCCTCGGATATCTTAAACCCATCAGCGGTGCTCTCCATTATTCTGAGCCTCCGTCTGGCATCGTCTGATTTGCTGTACTGGGCAAGGAGAAGACACAGGGAGGGGAACTCACCTCTACCGATTCTCCCCCGCAATTGATGCAGCTGAGACAATCCAAACCTCTCAGCGTGCTCTATCAGCATAACGGATGCATTGGGTATATCAATTCCCACTTCGATCACGGTTGTTGAGACTAAGATATCTATCGTTTTTTCCTTAAACCCCAACATAATGTTATCTTTTTCCTCGCAACTCATCCTCCCATGGAGCAGACCAACCTTACATTCCGGGAAAACGTCTCTCTGGAAGTGCTCAGCCATCTGGGTTGCATCTTTCAAATCCAGCTTTTCAGATTCTTCCACCAGGGGATAGACTACATATGCCTGTCTACCTTTTTCTGTCTCTTTACGTACAATTTCGTATACCCTTTTTCGATCTCTTTCATGGTACAGCTTTGTAACTACAGGTCTTCTGTCCGGGGGCATTTCATCAAGTATCGAAACGTCCAGATCTCCGTATACAGTCAATGCCAGTGTTCTTGGTATTGGTGTTGCAGTCATTACCAATATATCAGGATTGTGGCCTTTTCGCTTCAGCATCGACCTCTGTATTACCCCAAACCTGTGCTGTTCATCAATAACTCCAAGCCCCAACCTGTTAAACTCAACCGTTTCCTGTATAACAGCATGAGTTCCTACAGTTATATCAATACTGCCCTCTTTAATGGCATCAATAACCTTGTCTTTCTGTGTTTTTTTTATATTACTGGTAAGCAGAACCGTTTTTACACCGAATTTTTTGGTCAGATGTTGAATACTCGAAAAATGCTGTTCAGCTAAAATCTCGGTGGGTGCCATAATACTGACCTGATAACCATTATCCACCGCTATTAAGGATGAGAGCAACGCCACAACAGTCTTACCACTTCCTACATCCCCCTGAAGGAGTCTGTTCATCGGATAAGGACGTTTCATATCCTCTTCAATCTCAGCAATCACCCTTTTTTGTGCATCAGTCAGATGAAAAGGCAAAGACTTTATTAACTTATTTCTACTCTCATCGGTAATATTGAAAGATATCCCTTTTTCAATTGTAACCCCCTTCTTCTTAAGGGCTAATCCTAATTCCAGAAAGAAAAACTCATCAAAGATGATGGTTCTATAAGCAGGGAATCTGCCAGATACAATATCTGAAAGGTTACGGTCATGTTCTGGAAAGTGTACCTCCCTTATAGCTTCGGAAAGCTCCATTAAATTCTGTCTGAGGCATATATATGAAGGTATAGCACTTTGGATAGAATTCGAATACCTATCCACGATGTTTTTCATTATCTTCCTTAGAGTTTTTTGGTACAGCCCTTCAGATTCAGAGTAGACAGGTACAATGCGATTGAAATTGAGAGAATCACTCATATCATTAACTGCCTCAATGTCCGGGTGGTGAATCTCTTTTTGAAAACGATAAACCTTTATCTCGCCAGACAGGATTACCTTTTGCCCCTTTTTAAACCTGTTTTTAATGTGACTATTATAAACAAACCACTTGGCAGTAATAGTACCACTCTCATCTCCCACAATCATCTCGAAGCCTCCCCTTCGGTTCTTTTTGTAAGAGACGGCTCCCAAATCTCTTATCTCACCCAGGACTGTTTCGCTTTTTCCCACCTGAAGTTCCGATATTGGCTTTATACTCCTCCTGTCTTCATACTTTCGGGGAATAAAATACAGGGCATCTTCAACAGTATTGATTCCCTTCTTTTTTAAGATACTTGCCAACTTAGGGCCAACACCCTTCATAAATTGAATAGGTGTGGACAGCTCTTTCCTCTTCTTAACGAACTCAATCAACAGGGCTTTTTTTTCTTGTGATGGTAGACACTCGTTATTATCTTTTATCCGTTGAAGCACCCTTAAAGAATCTATCACCCTAATCTTCTTTGAATATACATCCAAGGAATCAAAACCTGTGAAGTTTCTTGCCAACCCCTGAATAAAGCTGACCTTCTCCGAGTCTAAAGGCAAGGACAGAGCCTGACTGGTCAGATTCATAACATGGGTTTCTAAACCCTTAACAATCTCAAGATTGGCAAAGGAATTCTTCGAAACATAGTCCAGTGGTTTATATAAGGCTACAATAATATCCACAAGTTCTCTCATAGTAAGCTTCTGTTCTTAATTTGGTTTTAATTTCAACTCGTTACATATGAATCTAATTTGTTTCTATCAAAATATTTTAGCCTTGACAAGAAAAAAGGTTTGACATCTTAAGAGGTACAGGCTAATATTTGATGTCAAGAAATTTATCCGCCAGAGGCGGATTTCTATGATAATCACGGAGACAATGACTGGTCGGGTAATATTACCCGGCTTTTGTTCTTTTATAATCATGGATAAGTATTCCTGTGTTAAGGGATTCTCATGGAATCTGAAAAGGAGCGGAAATTGGGTGAGAAAAACACATATAAAAACGCAGGTGTGGATATTGACGCAGGTAACGAATTTATAAAAAAGATAACTCCCTTGGTCAAATCCACATTTAGACCTGAAGTTATGACAGAAATCGGTGGATTTGGCGGTCTATTTTCATTAAATACGAGAAAGTACAAAAAGCCAATTCTTGTATCCTCTACCGATGGAGTCGGGACCAAGTTAAAAATTGCATTTATGATGGATAAACATGATACCGTTGGGATTGATCTGGTGGCCATGTGTGTGAATGACATAATAACCTCAGGTGCTGAACCCCTTTTCCTCCTGGATTATATATCCACAAGCAAATTGGTACTACATAGAGCCGAAGATATCATTAAGGGGGTTGCCGATGGATGCAAAGAGGCTAACTGTTCCTTAATAGGTGGAGAAACTGCCGAGATACCATCTTTTTACAAAGATGGAGAATATGATTTAGTCGGTTTTGCATTAGGGGTTGTTGATAATGATAAGATTATCGATGGCTCTGCTATAACCGTGGGGGATAAACTTATAGGGATCGCCTCCAACGGTTTACACAGCAATGGATATTCTCTGGTCAGGAAGATAATATTTGATGATCTTGGCCTGGATATAAACGCTAAAGTAGAAGGCATTCAAATCCCACTCGGTGAAGAACTGCTTAAACCTACAAAGATATATGCAAAGGCTATTCTGAACCTTATAAGGGATTTCAATATCCAGGGAATATCCCATATTACCGGAGGAGGATTGTTAGAAAATATACCACGGATACTGCCCCAAAGCTGCCAGGCACTAATATATAAAGATTCATGGGAAACTCCTTACATATTCAGGTTTATCAAAGAGAAGGGAAACGTTGACGAATACGAGATGTTTAGAACCTTCAATAATGGTATAGGAATGGTGGTTGTCGTATCCCCTCCTGATGTCGATGAAATTCTTCTGAGACTAAAAGGCTTAAAAGAAGAAGCATATATTATTGGTGAGATTACCAGAAGAGAACAAGGAGAGAAATCCTTTAAATTCCTTTGATGGAAGAGGCACTTGATAGAGATATGATTGTTATCAGTGCCTGCCTGGTAGGAATCAATTGCAGGCACGATGGTTCCAGTGAAACCAAACCTGAGCTTCTTGATCTCTTGAAGAAAAAAGGGGCTGTGCCTGTCTGCCCTGAACAGCTGGGGGGACTTCCCACGCCCAGAACCCCTGCTAAAATCCAAAGCGGGGACGGATTCGATGTCTTAAAGTCCAGAGCCAGGCTTATAGATATAAAAGGCAGAGATGTAACCCCACAGTTTATAAAAGGTGCTATTGAAGCTTTGAATGTTGCCATGTTGGTAGGCGCTAATAAAGCGATATTAAAGGATAAGAGCCCTTCATGTGGCGTCAATTATATCTGGGATGATAATGGTTTAAAAGAAGGGAAAGGTGTCCTAACAGCACTATTAATTGATAATGGAATCGAGGTAAGTTCTGGGGATATATAGAAATTCATGGATAGTTAAATAGAGTTGCGAGGTATATAAATGGCAAGAGTGTGCGAGATATGCGGAAAGGGTCCCTCAGTTGGTAACAATGTCAGCCATGCCAATAATAAAACCAAAAGGAGATGGTACCCAAATATTCAAAAGGTTAAAACAGTTAGAAACGGATCGGTAAAAAGGATTAATGTCTGTACCCGTTGTATAAGGTCTGGACTTGTCGCCAATGTTTAATTGGTTCATGTTCTCAGTCTTTCAACATTGATAACACCTTTGACGTTTTGCATGGAATTAATTATATTCTGAAGGTGCTTTAGATCACTTACCTCAACCTCAAATATACTCACTGCCTTTTTCTCCTGAGTGGTATGTACCTGCGCATTTATAATATTGGCCTCAGATAAAGCAATAGAGGAGCTCATAGCAGCAAGCAGTCCCTTTTTATCTACACAGACAACCCTAATTCTAACCAGATGCATCGATTTATCTTCTAGATCCCATTCCACATCTATCGTTCTCTCAGATACACTATGAAGAACAGTGGGACAGTTAGAGAGGTGAACGGTAACCCCTCTGCCACGAGTAATATATCCGATTATATCATCACCGGGGAGCGGGTTGCAACACTTTCCAAAGCGCATCATTATATCCTCAACGCCTCGTATCTTAATACCGCTGCCATCTTTCTTTCCTGTCTTCTTGGCAACCTTTTCTAATACTGCCTCCTCTGTAAACTCCGTAGCTAATCTCTCTTCCGGCATTATTGCATGTATTATCTGTTTAACAGAAAGCTTTCCATACCCCACCTCAGCCAGCAGGTCGTCTACATCCTGGAGACCAAATTCTTCTGCTATTACCTTCAACTCACCCAACTTTGTAAGCTTTGAAAAGTTGAGCTTGTATTTTTTAAACTCCTTTTCACAGATTTCTAACCCCAGTGAAATACTCTGTTGGCGTTGATTGGTTTTTACCCAATGCCGAATCTTTGCCTTAGCTCTGGATGTCTTAACAATCTTTAACCAGTCTATACTGGGATGTTGATTGGAGGAGGTTATTATCTCCACTGTATCACCGTTTCTTAACTCATATTTTAAAGGAACAATCTTACCATTTACTTTTGCACCATTACACTGATGCCCTACATCAGTATGAATACTATAGGCAAAATCCAAAGGGGTAGCACCTCGGGGGAACTCCTTTACCTCACCTTTCGGGGTAAATACATATACCTCTTCCGGGAAAAGATCAACCCTAACCGATTCTAAAAACTCTCTGGGATCTTTCATGTCCTGTTGCCATTCCAGAAGTCGTCTCAGCCAGGCAAACTCCCTATCTGTCTTTTTCTCAATGTCCTTCCCCTCTTTATACTTCCAATGGGAAGCTATGCCCTCCTCTGCAATCCTATGCATCTCTCCTGTTCGTATTTGGATCTCGACCCTCTCCCCGTGAGGACCTATAACTGTAGTATGGAGGGATTGATACATATTGGCCTTCGGCATAGCTATATGGTCCTTGAATCGACCAGGAACAGGTTTCCACAGGGAATGAATAATTCCTAGGGCTTCATAGCATTCCTGAACACTGTCAAGAATAATCCTGAAGGCAATAAGGTCATAAACCCGATCGAAATCTATGTTTTGTTTCTTCATCTTTTGATAAATACTATAGATATGTTTTAATCTCCCCTCCACATGATCTTTAAGGTTATACTCTTTTAGCTTATTCGAAATAATAGTTTTTACCTCATTTATATATTCCTTCCCTTCTTGTTTCCTTTCCTTTAGTTTATCCATCAAATCATTATACACTTCTGGTTCCAGAAACTGTAAGGAGAGGTCTTCAAGTTCGCCTCTAACCCAGCCTATACCCAACCTATTTGCCAGAGGGGCATAAATATCCAGAGTCTCCCTGGCAATCTCTTTTTGCTTTTTTGGAGAATGGTATTTCAGTGTCCGCATATTGTGAAGCCTATCGGCTAATTTTATAAGTATTACCCTTATATCCTTAGCCATCGCTATCAGCATCTTTCGAAAATTCTCAGCCTGTTGTTCTTCATAAGTACCAAGGGTAATTTTACTGATCTTAGTAAGCCCATCAACCAGAAAACTAATCTCTTTACCGAATAACTTTTCGATCTCCTCCAAGGTTGTATATGTATCCTCCACAGTATCGTGCAACATCCCAGTTGCAATAGTTGCAACGTCTAACTTGAGATCGGCAAGGATACCTGCTACTTCCAACGGATGGATAAGGTAAGGTTCACCTGAAAGCCGGACCTGTCCCTGATGAATCTTGGCAGAGAATACGTATGCCTTTTCAATCAAATTCACATCTGTATCAGGATTACAAGTATGTATTTTATCTACAATGTCATTTAGCCTTATCATATTATTCTAAAAAATAAAAAAGCCAGGCATATTAAAGATACCCAGCTTTTATCAGTTTCAAATGTTACATATTTTCATATTTCATCTTCTATCGTTTCCTCAGTTACATCTCCAACGGAGGCACATGTCTCCCCGAAGAGTACAGACAGAAATAGATACACATAAAACAGAGCTATTGGTAAAATAAGATATTTTACAATGGGAATAAAAAGTAACAGAGCAACAAGTATCATAGCACCTATGCCTACGAGATAAGAAACGAGATAGCTATCCAATATCTCTTTAACTTTATCCAGAATAAATCCAATTTTAAATGCATCCCCAATCTGTTCTTCCCCTAATGCATAACTGGCAATGGCCATAGGTAAAAAGAACGTAATCACCAGTCCAACTGCAAAACCAATAATTAGTAAAAGAGCGCCTAAAAAACTGGCAAGCCACCCTTTGGTTATTAAGCTTATACCTAAAGCGGTTATAAAACCTGGAATAAAACTATAACACAAACAAATTACGGCAATGATTAATCCTTGAATAAACAGATCACCCCAGTTTCCCCATTCTGGCATAACAGCATCTTCCTTTTTCAGGGTGCTCCTAAACACCTGGTAGGCATAACCAATCGAAAGAAAATTTATAATAGGGATTACATTAAGCACTCCTCCTACAATAAGCTTCGGTAACCACTGCTCATCATTAAATGGAAACCTAATAGCCTTTTCTATATTAGCCATACACACAGAACCTCCTTTTGAAAATACACCACCTGTAAAAATAAAAGCCTGGGGAAACTGTCCTTTTTCGTTTGGGTACCTTAAAATCCTGTTCCCCTATAGATGCTTAAGCAAAAAGGGATACTCTTTCAAAGCTCTCAAAGACTCTATCATTATATATCTGTAGTTTTTATAAAACCATAATCGTTACCGTCTGTCAAGGGAAAAGGGGCAAAACTCTGGGGAATTATGACTTACTGATAAGAAATAGGGCCAGCAACCGTTTAATAAGTTCCTAGCTGATGCTCCTGAAATTCGTGACATGCTTATATATAAAGCTTCACTCTCAAAAAAGGTGGTTCTGACCCTATTTTCTCTATCTCTTCTATTTTCTTTCAAGACGCGTTATTCCATTTATTATTGTTCTCCATGATATTTGAATGAAACATTGACCCTTGCCCGGTAACTAGTTACTTTTCCTTCTTCCACTGCCATGTCTAGCCTGACAACCTCCACAATCCTTAGGTCTTTTAGGGTTTTTCCAGCGGTTTCGACAGCATTTTTGGCGGCCTCCTCCCAGGAAGTTTTACTTGTTCCAACTAACTCAATAATTTTGTAAGTACTCTCGGGCATGCTCATTACCTCCTTCCTTAAGGGTTAATTTAAAATAACTGCAAATACCAATCACATGTAGCTTTATTCACCTCCTTTCTTATAACCGTTACTGCTTTTGATAGCAGCACTACATGAAACAAAAAGCGCCCTTCTTTTCTCCACAACTGTAGGATTAAAAGAAAGACGCCTCCATAATCAGCCCCCATTTAATATTAGGGTTCAAAAATTATGTCATCCATCTGGTTATATTATAGGTGATTGTAAAAGATTTGGCACCATATTATAATAGACCACTTACCCACTAAAATCCAGTTTTTTTTGATGATATCACTTTTTTAGCATAAAATAAGAGAAAAAAAGAAACTAACTCAACTTTGTAAGTATGGAAGTGATAGAGTTTACTATTACGAAAGCCAAAGCACATCCCCACAAAGATTGGATTTACAGGGGCGTGAAGAAAAGACCTCAAATTGCTGCTTCTCTTTCTCTAACAGTGTGGAATCACCATGTCCAGGGAATATCTGTGTATCCCCTGGCAACACAAAAATCTTGCTGGTTATAGACTTAATTATCTGCTCAAAAGCCAATGGCGACGAGGTCTTGCCCGGGCCACCCGGAAATACAGTATCACCGGATAGCAGACAATTACCAGTCAGGAAGCATACACTACCAGGTGTGTGTCCAGGGGTGTGCAGCACTTTGAGCTTTACGTTCCCAAGAGTTACCACATCACCATCATTGAGAAGTATCTCCGGGGGTGAAGGTAAATTTGCACTGTCTGCAGGGTGGGCAGCTATTGGAATTTTAAGTTCTGACTTTAACTGGGAAAGAGCACCAAGATGGTCCCAGTGATTGTGAGTGATCAGTATGTACCTGGGGTTTGTCCCCCTCAGATGTTTGATAACTTTTGAAGCTTCCCCGGGAGCATCCACCAGGACGCTATCTTTGGTCAATTGGCACATTACGATATAAGCATTCGTACCAAAGGGCCCCAATTCCAGCCTCTCAATTTGTACAATACCATCCTTTGCTACGATTGTCATTTTTGTACCTCCAATTCAAGAGTTAACTGATCTAAACTGATGTTGGCGGCTACGGACTGTTTATACGAATCAGAACCTTCCTTTTTGCAGGTATATTAATCCAATCCTATTTCTTAATGGTTATCGGCATATCCGATATGCCGGCGTAAAAAACTATAATCTCTGCCGGTTTATCGCCTTCATTCTTTCCGTAATGCCAGGCATTCACAACTTCGACGATCAAATCCTCGGATTTGAGATGTAATGTCTTACCGCCTTCTGTTACCACCGTCAGTTCTCCATTTAGCAATACACCTGCATTTATCACAGGGTGTTTATGCATTGGCAACTGTACCCCCGGCGGAACTTTAATTCTTAAGATTGTAATTTCCGGCTTGCCTTCTGGGTAGTTTGGCAGGAGTTGCCCATCCCAGCTTAAACTTGTTTTCACCAATACTTTAACTTCAACAGCACTTACATCTTCAGCTACAACATTACTCGATAGTAAAAATGTCAAACATATTGCGTAAAAAAGTTTTTTCATTCTATATTGTTACTCCTTTTGTATACAGTGCTCGGTCTGAGAGGTGCGAGTGTAATAAGCGTGATCCCTCTCCAAACTGTAATTAACGGTCATATAACCTGCATTTTCGGTCATAATAGAAAAACATTTCATATATTGCAAGAAGAATATAATCAGAAATATGACCAGTCTGTAGCGTGGGGTGGATGGGGGCAAAATCAACACCGGTAACTTTCCAGCCATGGCGGGCCAGGGTAATGCCATTGGTACCCGTACCGCACCCCAGGTCCAGGGCTCTGCCGGGAGATGTTTTTTGGATAAACTCCATAACTTCAGGCGGGGTGATATTGGTGTCCCAGGGGGTTTGACCGCGAAAGTATCGCCACATGAACATCAGAGAGGAAAGGTTTAAAATACCTTTCAATGGATTCATCTGGCGCCTCATTTGGTAATAGGCTATCTAGGGATAATCTTAATATCGGTAAAGCGGATGACGGCATTTTTTGAAACTATGAACATCGGAGAACCATAGAGGTGGGAATTATTTTTAAATTCGGCAAAGTCTTTTCCATTCAAGGATATTTTTATAATGTCTTCTATAGCTTCAATTTTTACTTTGTTTTGTATGCTGTCGATTAAAGGAGATGTCTCCCAGTTTTTTTTGAAAAGTCCCTTCACATTTTCTACTGTATAATATAACCCATTCAACCCGTTGAATAAATTATATCTTCCATCCAAAATAATCCCAAACTGATACCCTTGTCTGCTGGATGTATTGTTTCGGAAAAACTTTTCATGTCCGCCCTCAAAAATATTCTGACGTATGCCGATTGTGATATAACAGAAATCCCCTCGAATTTTCGTTATGGTCGCTTCCATAATATAATCTTTTAATTCTTTTTTCAGGATCAAATAGTTATCGTCTGAAGTATACTTTGATGTGATTGAATTGTTTTTGAATTCCCACCCGCCGAGTAAAACTTCCCAATTCACCTCATTATAAATTGAATCTAAATCTCCCTGGACTGGTTTTTTGCTGCCTTCATCATGAGAAACAGAGGCGCCAGTCAGGATGGGTCGAATCCTTCCGGCAAGTATGACAAGATAGGAGCCGTTAGCCTGATACCCTTTATCGATAATCTGAAAACCGGGGAGTAAAATGCCTTTTGACTTGCTTTCAACCCAATCTTTTCTGATGACAAAATTTTTCATTTGCGTCGTGGAAGATACCTGTACACCGGCCCGCTCAATGGCTTGGCGCTTGGCATCGACCAGTGCCTCTTCACGGTCATTTCGAACGGTGGATTTAACGCCGTCATCATATCCTTCAATAAGAACATCAACGAAAGGTTCTTCGGTATATCCAAAATCTGTGACGCACAATAGAAGAATGAAACAAACTGCCAGTATTCTTATTATCATTTTTTCACCAGAAAGGGGGACGACCTTAAATTCGTAAATAACTTTATTGAGCAGTGTAGATATTTTTATTATTTAAGATCGTCCCCCTTTTCCCCCTTTATCAGGTGTAAGTCGTTGTTGGGTTTATGTATTTTCCAAATTTGATATTTCTGATAAAAATTGCATTATACAATGTCTGACTAATCGCTGAAAAAATGAAGCATAAGGAAGCTTCTTATCCACCGAAAAATGTCTATTATCTATTATCATGCCGGTTGTTGGATCAGTATCCCATTTATGACCACTTCTCATGTGACGACTAAGATACATCGTCTCGCCTTGATGTAAATAATTTGATCGACTGTCGTATATGGCGCTTAAGGCTTTTTTCAAATCACCTTTTTTTATCCTTGTATGTGGTGCTCTAAAATTACCACCTGTGAAAAATCCTTTCGAGTATAATTGTATAAAATTTGCAAATCTCGTTTTAGCTTTCCTAACATTAAAAAAAATGTTTTTGAGTTCCTCTTTCTGAGATGCCGAAAGTCTTTCAGATTGAATAATATTCTCAAAATTCACGCCGCTGAATAAGTCATCATTCTCGCTTAAATTAACCCATTTTGTAAATGCTTCTATGGATGAAACCAATCTAATAAAAACCATTTCTTCGTCAATCCCGAATTCTCTTAACGCCCTTGCATAATTATAGAACCCCAAAATCAGTCTCTGATGATACTGATCATTAATTCGTGCCAGTTTTTCAAGAAAATCTACTAATCCAACTGCAAAATTACGCTTACCATCTGGGAACATATCTGGGTCAAAGTAAGGTTCACATCTTTTTATTTGCGGAAAATATTCTGTCTTCAACTTTAGGCCATTTGATGATAAATCTCCGGAGTAAGCTGCTATAAGAAAGAAACGACATTGAAAAAATAAAAATAGAATTGAAATCAATTCGCCAGGAATTCCTTCCGGGAAAAGATAACCGCTTTTGTTTGCCTTTAAGAAGTGGGGCTCTTCATTATAAGGTGGATATTTTATTCTAAGCAAATATTTATACGTTCCATTTGAATCTTTTTTAAATGTCATGATACCACATTGAATTGCTCCATTCTTATAATCCAGAACACCAAAAATTTGCGATTCAGATGCAAGCTCATATTCAGCGGTATATTCAGAAGTTGTTTTTTCTAGCTTTTCAATATTCCGAATCCACCCCATTCTATTGTCTGATTGGTTAGTCATTTTTTATAGTCCAGCAATTTATTCCCTGGTTTCGTCCATCACCCCTATTCTATTATATTCACAGATGATTTCCAGAACTAAAAAATACCAGAATGCCATAAAAACTATCCGGGTATCATTCAATATGGCGTGTTCTAGGGTTTTCAGGACATTCCTCAAGGTAACAAATGGCAATAGATGATTACCTTACCATCCTAATTTTGACTTTTTACGACTTCATCAACAATGCCTTACAATCTACCACTTTTTCTCTTTTTCCTTTTTCAATTTCCTTTTTTCTTTAAGGGTTTGCTGTGGTTTTTTCTTTTCATTTGTTTTTTTCTTGTCTTTTCCTTTCATTTTGGATACCTCCTTATTGTGTATTGTCGTTTATTCCTCCAAGCCTCTTAAACAAAACAATTTAAAAAAACAACGTTAATCTCTGTTTAAGCCCAGTGGCACCTAACGAACCAGAACAAGCCGTACATCCATCACATTGGTATTGGTAGGGCCTGTTATGAGCAGGTCTCCCGTCTTTTCAAAGAAGTGATAGGCATCATTATCTTCCAGAAAACGTTCGGCATGGATCCCCGCATCTTTTCCCCTGTTAACAGTAAAAGGATCAACCACAGCCCCCGCCGCATCAGTAGGTCCATCATTTCCGTCTGTACCCCCGCTTAAGATAACGACCCGTGGCGGAAGCCCTGCGAGGTCAATTGCCGCTGACAGGCAAAACTCCTGATTCCTTCCGCCGAGCCCCTTGCCTTTAATGGTTACAGTCGTTTCTCCTCCGGTGATGAGGCAGGCAGGTGGCGGAATCGGCCGGCATGTCTTTAATATCTCCTTGGCTATAGCACTATGCACTACTGCCACTTCCTTCGTTTCTCCTTCCATCATAGAGGATAGAATTATAACCTCGTATCCGAGCGTTTTTGCCTCTTCCCCTGCCGCTTCCAGTGCTAGTATGTTGCTGCCGACGATCATATTAAAAACCCGATCGAAAATAGGATCCCCATCTTTGGGTGTTTCGGGGAGCCTTTCTCCGGAGCCATCTTCCAGATGTTCCCGGACAGAAGGTGGGATCTCTTTTAAATCATATTTTTTGAGGATATCCAGGGCGTCTTTGTATGTGGAACTGTCAGAGACAAAGGGTCCTGACGCTATGACATCCATTTTATCACCCACCACATCAGAGAGCATCAGGTTCACAACAGTGGCAGGGTATGCTGTTCTTGCCATCTGCCCACCCTTTGAAGATGAGATATGCTTTCTCACAGTATTTATCTCATCAATGCCGGCGCCGCATGCCAGTAAACTGCGCGTAACTTCCTGCTTTTCCTGAAGCGTGATCTTTCCCCCAGGCTGAGTAAGCAGAGCCGATCCCCCGCCTGATATGAGGGAAAAAACCAGATCATTTTCAGACGCACCTTCAAGAAGACCAAGAATCTCCCGGGTTCCTGCCACACCGTTATGGTCCGGCAAGGGATGACCGGCCTCTATAATCTCGGTACAGGCAAGGTTTTCAGTAAAACCGTATTTTACATTGATCATTCCTCTACTAATCTGTTTTCCCAGTAACTCTTCGACGGCCCTGGCCATGGGCGCCGTTGCTTTTCCCCCTCCGACAATGAAAATTCGATCATACCCGTTCAGATCAAACTCTGACAGGGGTCGATCCTTTAACCCCAGAATCAACTTTTTGCCATCGAGGCGAAGGAAACGCTTTACTGCCATGTAAGGATCAACAGCCTTAATGCAATGCCTGAAAATGGCCTCAGCCTCGGATCGCATCTGTTTTAAACGGGTCCCATTCATCTTCTGGTCTTCAACTCCTCTTGATTCTTTGCCTCTCTTATCTCTTCCGCGAAGATGATGCCAGCCCCTGTCTTTCCCACCATAGGTAATTAGTTCGTCCTGAAAAATTCCCTTTTCACTTTTCAGGGTGGACTAATTATACAGCATAGGGGGGGCCTTTTGCAAAAAATATGACGTGCCGTTTTTTTGCATTTTACCACACTGGTACAAAAAATTGCAAGTGCAAGTGATATGCTGTTGGGGTTTATAACTGCTTGACAAAACCAGCAATCTCTAATAGATTAATTACAGTTGACCGTTAACAGTTTTTAACCTGGGGGTAAGGATGAAAAAAATCTATATGGACCATAACGCTACTACCCCTCTCCATCCAGAGGCATTGGATGCTATGTTGCCTTTTTTGAAGGACAACTTTGGAAACCCATCCAGCATCCATTGGGCGGGAAGAGGAGTAAGGAAGTATATTGACGAGGCAAGAGAAAAAGTAGCCAATCTCTTGAATACAGACCCCTCTGAAATCGCCTTTACCGGCGGGGGGTCTGAGAGCGATAACCTTGCCATTAAAGGTGCTGCCTATGCCCTCAAGAAGGAGGGAAACCATATAATAACAACAAAAGTAGAACATCCTGCTGTTTTAAATACCTGTGAATATCTGGAGAAGGCAGGTTATAAACTAACTTATCTGCCTGTGGACCATGAGGGAATGATCGACTTAGATGAGCTAAAGGATTCTATTATTAGCAAAACGGTATTAATAAGTATTATGTATGCCAATAATGAAACGGGAACTCTCCTTCCCATAAAAGAAGTTGGGGAGATTGCTGCTGATATAGGCATTCTGTTTCACACCGATGCTGTTCAGGCAGTAGGGAAGATCCCCATGGATTTAAAGGATTTGAAGATTGATCTTCTTTCACTGTCTGGGCATAAACTCTATGGGCCGAAAGGCATAGGCTGTTTGTATGTAAAGAAAGGGACATCCCTTGTGCCCCTGATACATGGGGGGCACCAGGAAGGGGGCATGAGGGCAGGGACTGAAAACATCCCCGGCATAGTGGGGCTTGGAAAGGCATGCGAGATAGCAAGCAGGGACATGGGATTCCAGGTAAAGCGTATTACAAAATTGAGAGACAGGCTTTATGAAGGGATCATTGATAAATTGGATTATATAAAATTGAACGGACACCCAGTAAAGAGAATTCCAAATACCTTAAATGTCAGTTTTGAGTTCATCGAGGGGGAATCCCTTTTGCTAAACTTAGACCTGGAAGGGGTTGCAGTTTCATCCGGATCGGCATGTACATCGGGATCCCTTAAGCCTTCTCATGTCCTAACAGCTATGGGGCTTACACCGGAGATTGCTCAGGGTTCTCTTAGATTCAGTCTGGGGCGGAATAATACTGAAGAGGATGTTGAATATGTACTTGATGTGCTTCCAGAGATAGTAAACAGGCTTCGCTCTATGTCTCCTCTTTATCTCAAGAAGGTGAAGGGTTCGGCATTATGAGGAACAGAGACAAAAAAAGGGTTGTAGTCTCCATGAGTGGAGGGGTAGACAGCTCGGTGGCAGCTGCCTTGTTGAAGGAGAGGGGCTATGATGTCATCGGGGTATCCATGCAAATCTGGGATTATTCCAGCCACGGAGAGGGAGGGTTCAGGAGTTGCTGCTCCCCTGAAGATATCTATCATGCAAGGGCAGTAGCCGACAAACTTGATATACCCTTTTATGTGCTGAACTTAGAGAATGAATTTAAGAAAGAGGTGATAGATTACTTTGTATCCGAATATATGAAAGGAAGAACCCCTAATCCGTGTATCCTGTGTAATCAAAAGCTGAAGTTTGATATTCTCTTAAGGAAAGCCCTGGAGCTTCAGGCAGATTATCTGGCAACCGGACACTATGCGAGAATAAGCTGGGATGATTCAAGGAGGCGACACCTTTTACTCAAAGGAGAAGACGCTGAAAAAGACCAGTCCTACTTTCTCTTTACTTTAAAACAAGAGGAAATTAGACGATTGGCTTTTCCGGTAGGAGATTTTGTTAAAAAAGAGGTTAGAAAAATAGCTGCAAACCTTGGACTTAAAGTGGCTTATAAGAAAGAGAGTCAGGAGATATGCTTCATCCCGGGCAATGAATACAGAAGGTTTATAACCGGGAGAATAGGGAGGGACAAATGTGCCAGGGGTAACGTCATAAATAAAAATGGGGAAGTGCTGGGTAAGCATGAAGGGATTCATCTGTTTACCATAGGGCAGAGAAAAGGGTTGGGTATCCCTGCCCGTCATCCCTATTACGTCCTGGGATTTGACTTAAAAAGTAACAGTGTGATAGTGGGAAGAAATGAGGAGCTATTGAGTAAAGGTTTGATTGCTGAAGATCTCAACTGGATTTTATTTCCAGATTTAGATGCGGAGATTAGCATTTCTTGTAAGATTCGATACAGATACAAGGATACGGAAGCAACCATTATACCCCATAATGGCAGGAGCGTTCTTGTAAGGTTTAAAAAACCACAGAAGGCCATTACACCTGGCCAGGCTATTGTTTTCTATGATGGGAATGTAGTTGTAGGTGGCGGGTGGATAAAGGAGAGTGTTTGAGAAGTGGTAGAGGACAGTATACTAGGAACCATCGGTAATACCCCTTTAGTGAAAATAGGACGCATGAATCCCAACAAGAGGGTTAAATTGATGGCCAAAATGGAAAGTGCTAATCCAACTGGAAGTCTTAAGGACAGGGTAGCCTATTATATAATCTCCAAAGCAGAGGAAGAAGGGGTACTGACCAGGGATAAGGTTATTTTGGAATCCACCAGTGGCAATATGGGTATCAGTCTTGCAATGGTGGGTGCTGTGAAGGGCTACAAGGTGGCGGTTACCTTGCTGGAATCTGCAAGCTTTGAAAAGAGAAGTTTATTGGAGTGTTATGGAGTGGAGGTCTTCCTGATACCTGCTGAAAAGGGACCAGATGGGGCAAGGAATGAAGCCATGATGCTCTATAACCAGTATCCGGAGAAATACTTTTTGGCGGGACAGAATTTCAACATAAATAATGTGGTGGCGCATTATGAGACTACCGGCAGGGAGATCTGGGAGGATACCAGTGGAGAGGTTGATTACTTTGTAGCTGGAATAGGCACCTCTGGTACTATAATGGGGGCCGGCAAAAGGCTGAAGGAGTTGAAACCTGAGGTCAAAGTTATTGGAGTAGAGCCTTATCCCAACCATAAGGTCTATGGCTTAAAGAACTTTGAACAGTCAAGGATACCTGAGATATATGACCAGAGATGGGTAGATGAGATTGTGAAGGTGTCGGATGAGGAGGCAATAAAAACAGCCATAGAACTGGTTAACAAAGAGGGTATCCTGGCAGGGATTAGTTCAGGGGCGGTTATGTTTGCAGCCCTTGAAAAGATTAAGGTACTGGATAAAGGCAATATGGTTGCCCTCCTGGCAGACAGTGGTGAGAGATACCTATCCACCGGTTTCTATACAGGCAAGTAGAACCTTGAAGAAGATAGCTATTGCAACTCTGGGATGTAAAGTTAACAGATACGATTCTGCCGTAATCCACAAGCTTCTGGAAGGAGCTGAATTTAGTTTTGTCCCGTTTGGCAGAAAAGCTGATATTTACATAGTAAATACCTGTACAGTTACCCAGAGGGCAGACTATCAATCCCGCCAGCTTATACGGAGGTACCACCGGTTAAACCCGGATGCCCTGATAATAGTTACCGGATGTTATGCCCAGAGGGCACCTGAGGAGATAAAAGATATTCCAGGGGTGAATCATGTAGTCGGGATTGATGAAAAGGAAAGGATAGTCGATTTTATCAATGGATCTTCAAAGAAAGGGGCTCCCCTTGGAATAACCAGTGACATAACCACCTTCCCTGAGCATACAAGGGCATTTCTAAAGGTTCAGGATGGCTGCGATTCTTTCTGTTCTTATTGCGTCGTTCCCTATGCCCGGGGAAAAAGCAGAAGCCTTGAAAAGGAAGAGACAATAAGACGCATATCCA
The DNA here is from genome assembly GCA_040757775.1 of Thermodesulfobacteriota bacterium. NCBI lineage: Bacteria > Pseudomonadati > Thermodesulfobacteriota > Thermodesulfobacteriota bacterium. The sequence goes on along the minus strand of JBFLWQ010000016.1, from coordinate 4,721 downwards.
GACTGGCAGAGCAGGGGTACAGAGAGATAGTCCTTACGGGTATACACCTGGGCTCTTACGGATGGGATTTAATACCGCCTACCACCCTTTTGAATCTGCTCAGATTAATAGAAGATAAAGGCATCCCCGTCAGGATTAGATTGAGCTCTATTGAACCGGCTGAATTCGATGACGGTCTGATAGACCTCATCTCATCTTCCACGACAATCTGTAATCACCTGCATATCCCTCTACAGAGCGGGGCAGATGAAGTACTGAAAAAGATGAATAGACCCTACCTTTCTGAGTTCTTTAAGCAACTGGTAAAGAGGCTTGTTTCAGCCATCCCTGATTTGAATATAGGAATTGATGTCATAGTAGGCTTTCCTGGAGAATCCCATGAAAATTTTACTAATACTTTGAATCTAATTGAGGAGCTTCCTGTCGGCTATCTCCATGTCTTTCCATATTCCAGACGACCCGGGACCCCCGCTGCTGACTTTCCAGATCAGGTAGACAGTAAGACTATAAAAAAGAGGGGGAAAATACTGCGAGATCTGGGAATCAGGAAGAAAGAAGAATTCTACAGGAGGTTTCTTGGAAAGCGGCTTTCGATTCTTATTGAGTCCAGAAGGGATGCGGGGACAGACTATTTGAAAGGATTTTCCCGAAATTACATCCCCGTGTTGATAGATGTAGGGAACAATATGGCAAATGAGGAGATTCCCATTATTGTCACCAAGGTTCAGGATGGGAAGGTATTTGGGACATTAGTTTAAAGGAGTTGTGAGATGAATCAATACCAGATTCTTGAAGGTATATCGGAAGAATCAGAGCCTTATCGATACCTGCCCAATCCTGAGTTGCCTGATTGGGCAGGGGAAATCCTGGAAGATATGAACTTGGGTGTATTTATTGTAGACAGGGCGTTTAGATTTGTAAATAGCACTTCGTTTGTCGAGAGGTTTCTCAAAAGAACGAGAGATGATATAATAGGAAAATACCTTTTTAATGTAATTCCCCTTTTTGACACCTCGGAGTGGAGAGGAAAGTACGCCGATGTCTTAACGAATGGAAGTATCCTTAAAAAGAAAGGAGTTACTTGCGAAAGTACCCAAAACGATAGAAATCCAATTAATACCTTCTTCAATATCAGCCTCTATCCGTTTAAGGACGGAGTTAATGAAGTTACAGGGGTAACAACAGTGCTCAAGGATGTTACCAGAGAGGTTAGGTTAAGGAAGGAAATCCAGGAATCGAAAAAGATAATAGAGGATTTTATCGAAGAGTCTGAAATTGGGATTCTTATTTTGGATAAAGACCAAAGAATCATAAGGTGTAATAGAAAATTAGAAAGCAATATTAAGGTAGCAAAAGAAAGACTGTCAAACCGAACTATGTACGAAGCATTTCCTAGAAATATGCTGAAGCCCCTCCTTTCTGCTGCCCATAGAGATATGATTGAAAAGCACGCCCCTTATGATGTAAACTTTGACTTGTATATACCTAATGTGAATGATGGAAAAAGCACCTTTCGTATGAGAGGGACCCCCTTGCGTAAGAATAAGGGATATGTGATCTTCGTAGACAGGGAAGATAGTTTTTATGAAACGAAAAGGGAGGTAAAAGAAAAGACCAAGGATTTGAAGCTCTCAACAAACTTTCTCTACAACCTGATAGATGCATCTCCTAATGCTGTTATCTCCATTGATAAGTGCGATGGGGTTATCAGTTTTAACAAAACTGCCGAGCAAGTATATGGAGTAAATGCTGGCGAAGTATTAGGAGGTAAGTACTACTTCTTGTTTTCGGAAGAGGAAAACGAAAGGATCAAAAAGATAATCCTGTCTGATACCTTCCACTGGGAGGGAGAAGTCACTAGCCTGAGAAAAGATGGCTCAAATTTTCCAACAAGGCTCAGCATTTCCAAGATTGTAGATGAAGATGAAAACAGGATAGCGCTACTCTTCTTAATTGAAGATATTACGGAAAAGAAGAAGCTCAGACAGAGTTTGATACAATCAAAGAAAATGGCGGATTTGGGAGAGATGATTGGGGGACTTGCCCACCAGCTCAATAACCCTTTGGTTGGTGTCGTCAATATGGCGGATATCCTCACAAGAAGGATAAGGAAGGATGCCCCGACCTTCGAATTAGTAAAAACAATAGGAGAGGCTGCCAATGAGTGTCGAAAGATTACCAACAGCCTTCTCAAATTTTCGAAAAAGCCCAGGTCTGTGTTCTCAGAATTGAATCTGGTTCAAACCGTAGAAAATTCCATTTTATTGGTAAAGCGGCAATCTTTCTTAAACGGGATTAGCATCATAAAGGAGTATGACCCTGACATCTCAAAAATTCTAGGTGATGAGACACAACTGCAGCAGGTGTTCCTGAATGTTATTGTCAATGCTCTCCAGGCAATGCTGAATGGTGGAAACCTGAGGGTAGAAGTAAGAAACAGTGAGAAAGCGAGGTCAAGTCGTAGGAATGGTTTTGTAGAGGTACGGTTTATTGATACAGGAGTTGGGATACCCAGAGAAAATCTGGATAAAATATTCGACCCATTTTTTACCACAAAGGATGCGGATAACGGGACAGGGCTCGGTCTAAGCATAGCGTACACAATCGTAAAAGAACATAATGGTAAAATCGACGTCGAAAGCATGGAGGGTAAAGGAACGACCTTTACTATTAGATTACCAGCCCAAAATATGCAATAGAGATTTTTTCCAGGATGTGTTTTATGGAATCAAGTGAGAAAATATTGATAGTGGATGACGAAAAGTATACCCGCGGCTATTTTGAAATTCTCTTACGAGAGTCCGGATATACAACTGAATCCGTTGCCAGTGGTTATGAAGCAGTAAAGAGGTCTCAGGAAGACACCTTTGACCTGGTTCTACTCGACATAAGAATGCCTGATATAGACGGTATTGAGGTTCTTAAGCAACTAAAAGAGATAGATCGTGAACTTTCGGTAATCATGATTACTGCCTATGGGACCATGGAAAACGTAATTGAAACCATGAAAATGGGTGCATGTGATTTCCTTACAAAGCCATTCGAAGACTCCGACAAGGTACTGATAAGTATAAAGAATGGATTGTCTCAAAGGAGGTTAAAAAAGGAAAATATCTATCTCAAGAGCCAACTGGACTTTCAGGTATCCAGCATAGTGGGTAAGAACAAACAAATGAAGGCGATCTTCGAATTGATAAGAAAATCGGCTTTGGTAAACTCCAATGTATTGGTAGAAGGTGAAAGTGGGACAGGTAAGGAACTCGTTGCTCGCGCCATTCACCAGAACAGTCCACGGAGTGACAAAAGGTTTTTGGGGACAAACTGTACGGCGTTACCGGAAAACTTGCTGGAGAGCACTCTTTTCGGATATGAAAAAGGCGCATTTACCGGTGCCTATAAAACCACTAAAGGATATTTTGAAGAGGCAGACGGAGGGACACTTTTCCTGGACGAGATTGGTGATACAAACTTATCCTTCCAGGTTAAATTGCTGAGGGTCATACAGGACAGGGAGTTTATAAGGGTGGGAGGTACAAAATCCATCCCGATAGATATCAGGCTTATTGCTGCCAGCAGTGGTGATCTTCAAAAGAAAGTAGACTCTGGAAGCTTTCAGCTTGCCCTCTATTACAGACTGAATGTAATCAGGATATTACTTCCCCCTCTGAGGGAGAGAAAGGATGATATTCCCCTTCTGGTAGACCATTTTTTGAATAAGTTATCGAATACAATAGGGGTTGATAAAAAAGACATATCCGCAGATGCGTTGGATACCCTTATTAACTACCGATGGGATGGTAATGTTAGAGAACTCGAAAACGTGATTGAAAGGGCGATCGTTTTTCAGCCAGAGAAGACGATAACAGTCAGAGATTTACCCAAATACATAATGGGGGAGCCCAAAGAGAAATCTGAAAAATGGTTTGCACTATCCCCCTTTGAGAAGGCAAGAGCAGAATTTGAAAAAAGGTACATACAAGAGATCTTGGATAAGACAGGAGGGGATTTGAACGAGGCTGCAGCCTTTGCAGAATTACATCCATCCACACTCTACCGTAAGATCAAACGACATAAGACTTAGCAAAATGTGTCATCTATCATTGCAAATCTAATCCTTCTTGCCTTACTTGCAATAATGCAAAAGTTGTGCAAGTTTGCAAATCCTGTTCGCTGGAATACCTAGCCAACCCTTAAGAACTTTGACGATAAAGGGTTTGTAAAATTGCAACGCTGATATCCAACCATTACTCTTTCTTACAAATCCATATTAACGCTTTTTGATCGTTTGTTTATGATATATGGCGAAAAAACAAAAACTTACATTAAATACAAACGACTTTCCTTATTCGGAAACGTGCGTTGGTATGATTATTGCAGAAGCTATATTTGCAATCAGGTAATTGGTTTTAGCTCCAAAAGCCATAGGGGAGATGAACATATGAGGAATTAGTGAAAATAAACATATAAAGAGGAAGGTTTGTTTTGGTAATGTGGTGGAGAAAGTTTTCAGAGTAAGCTCTATAATGGATACATAACAAAATGAAGGAATTAATTTGGGTTAGTTAAGGAGGTATAAAGTAGTGCAAGAGCCGAGAACAAGGATTTTACTGGCGAAGCCTGGGGCAGATTGTCATGATAGGGGGGCTCATGTGCTGGTTCAGGCGTTCAAAGATGCTGGTATGGAGGTTATTTACACGGGGCTTTACCAGACTCCAAAGATG